>JBFYZM010000138.1:0-13547 GCA_041309505.1 Candidatus Krumholzibacteriota bacterium | reverse complement strand
TCGCTCGGCTTCTGCGACGCGTACCGGCGGACGTTCAATACGCTCGCCCTTTCCTGCGCCGTCGAGGACAAGCCCGAGAACGGGCTGAACATCGGCAAACGCCAGTCCTCGTACTGGTATTCCACCGCGATCCGCGCGCGCGATCTCGAACGCATCGAGGAGATAGCGTCCCGGGCGGTATCGCGCACGCTCCGCAAGATCGGGGCGCGAAAGCCGAAAACGTGCGAGGCGTCGGTCGTGTTCGACCCCGAAACGACCCGCGACTTCCTCGGGTCGATTGCCGGCGCCCTCGGCGGGGGAAGCATCTACCGGAAGTCTTCTTTCCTCGTCGATCGCGTGGGAGAGCGCATCGGCTCTCCTCTCGTCACCCTCGTCGACGACGCCCTCATGCCGGGGAAGCTCGGATCCCGTCCTTTCGATTTCGAGGGCGTGCGTTCGAGACGGAACGTCCCCATCGAAGGGGGCATTCTCAAGAGCTACCTCCTCGACAGCTACCAGGGGAGGAAGCTCGGATTCAAGACGACGGGAAACGCCGGGGGAATCTCGAATCTCTATCTCGGACCCGGAGCATCGACGCCGCGGGAGATTCTTTCGAGCGTGAGCCAGGGACTGTACCTCACCGCCCTCTCGGGTCCGGGAGCGAACTGGATGACGGGGGATTTCTCGCAGGGCGCCCAGGGATTCTGGATCGAGAACGGCGAGCTGTCCTATCCGGTCGACGAGTTCACGATCGCGAGTTCGTTCCCCGCGATGCTCTCCGGAATCGTCATGGTCGGAAACGACATGGATTGGAGAGGCGCGATCGCCGCACCCACAATAAAAATAGAGAGAATGACTCTCAGCGGAACCTGAGCCATTCTCTCTATCCTGAAAAAACGAGATCCGGCGCTTCCAGGCGCCGCTCGGGTCGATCCCGGCGCCTACCGATAGATCCCCTTTACCGAGCCCCAACTCGATTGTTCGGTCCCGAGGACCCCGCCGCACTCCGGGCCAAAGATCGGAATCGGGTTGGCGCATGTCACGCCGACCCCTTCGAACCTCGAAGCGCGAAGCAGCGCCTGGTAACCCACACCGTCGTTCCGGATCACAAAGCGCCCGCTGTTGCTGATGCCGGGCGTCGTGCAGTAGAAAATCCGGAAAGTGCAGATTGCGTCCCTGGGGAAAAAGTAGTCGAACTTATAAACACCCGGTGAAACATAGACCGCGACGATGTCGGTATTGCCCGCGGTCCAGCTGTTCACTCTCACGTTGAGGGTGGGGGCGGTACCGCCGCCGGCGCATTCAGTCACGTAAGCGATCGTGAGGGTGTACATATGACCGGGTTCGAGGTCCCATAACTGTTCGTACGAGCCGGTCGGGCCGGACACGCAACCGCCTGAGGTCCTCACAACATCAACCAGCCGGGCATCCCCGAGCGGGCATGCGTACCCGATCGCCGGCAAAATCAGAAGAACACATAGAGCCGCAGCGAAGACAACTGACCGTAAGAATTTCATACGCCCCTCCTTAAGAAAAGTAAAATATCTTTCCCCTCTTTCTCCCTGAAAATAACCGAATCGTCCGCTGAGGACAATCGTCCAAAAGGATGAAAAAGGGATGAGTCCTTTGGGACTATTTGGGAGTAATTCCAAGCAAAACAGTCGCTTAGCCACTACTTCCAGCAATACTTCATCGCCTCCGGCATGGCCGCTTTGATCTTCTGCGGCGGAGGAATTCGACATTATTATTATAGCTCAAACTGCCTGCAATTACAAGCATTATCATCTTTCTCCATCCCCGGTTGCGTACTAAGCCAGGGCCAGATCCGGGGAGGGAAGCGCCGCTCAAACATGCGCGAATTGCCGGCGCCTAGCGGTACAATTCCTTTACGCCGCCCCACGTCGTCTCGCGTGTGGGAATCGTGAGATCGTGCGAAAACGCCGTGAAGCACTCGCCGCCGTCGCGTTTATGGTCGTGATCGGCGTCCGCGAACGCCCAGATACGGACTCCGTAGCATCCGCGCCAGTCGACCCAGATCGTCTTTGTGTCAGAATAATGGCTTCCGGACGGCGTCGAAACGATGAGGTCGCCTGCGTGATAGATGCCTCCCGTAACGGGCATGCCGTCGACGGAAAGCGTCGGGACGCAGCCCGAGGGAACGACTTTGTCGAAAATCACGAGAACGTCAGGATAGGTCGTCGGGCCGTTCGAGAAACCATCGATGATGAGAGAAAAGGCCGTGCCGCCGAAGATATATCCCTCGTTCCCGTCGTACGTGGCGGCGAAACCGGTGATATGCGGCGCCTGGTAGATGCTCAGGTCGATCTCGCCGGATCCGGTTTCGAGCAGAACCATGCCTCCCCGGTCGTACCGGGCGTCGTAGAGCGGATCCCCGGGCCCGACGGTAAAATATTCGCTCGGGTCATACTGATAGATGCACGGCGCGTCGGGATAGACGACGAGACACGGATCCGCCAAGAGCCCGCTGCTCATAGCGAGAGGAGCTATCAATGCCACGAGCATACCCACAAGCGATGCTTTCATTGCATCTCCCTCCGCGATAATAGGTTATGAGGATTTCCCCTCCGCCTAACAGATGAGAATAGTTCTCATCCTAACCCGTATATTATACCACGGCGGCCGGAAAATTTCAACGAATATCTACCGCTCCAACCTCTTGCCGCGCTATCATGCAGTCGCTCGTCGACTGGAGATTGTCATGATGAGAAAATCGCTCGTTTCGATCCTGGCGGCTTTGACGCTTGCCGCATCCCCCCGCATCGTTCCCGCCGGGGAAGGAGAGGCCCGGGAGCTTCTTGCGAAGCACCTCGAGGCGCTCGGCGGAGCCCAGGCGGTCCGCGGGATCGCATCCCTCGTTTCGTCGGCGGAAATCGAGATCATGGGGACCGGGCTCACAGGCACCGTGCAGTCATGGAGCCTCCGGCCGTGTCTTTCGTACAGCGAGATAGCGCTCGGCTTTTTCAAGATCCGGGAGGGATACGACGGCGAGCGCATCTGGATGGTCGATCCGAACGGCAAGCTTCAAATCAGGCGGGACCGCTCGTCCCTGGAGTACGAGAAAACGACGTGCCTCCTCGACAGCCGGGACTATCTTTTCGAAGGAACCGGTTTCACGCTCGAGGCGGCCGGCAGGGACACGGCGAACGGCTCGCCGTGCGAGGTGCTCGCGCTCGGGGTCGACGGCGGCGCGAGCGCCCGGCTCTTCCTCGACGATTCGACGTTCCTTCTCGAACGCCTGGAGATCGAGGCGAGCGAGGGAAGCACCATTCAAACGTACGGGGATTACCGCCGCGTGGGCGGAGTCATGTTCCCGTTTTTCGTGAAGACGGAGATGCCGGCGCTCGGCCAGCGAATCGAGATGCGGTACCGCTCGATCGCGGCGAACGAGAGCGTGGATCCCGTGATATTCCTGCCGCCGGCGGCCGGCGCGAAGGACTACCGGTTCGCGCATGGCGGATCGGCGGAAGAGCTTCCCTTCGAGTATCGATCGCGGCACATCTACCTGAGCGTGCGCATCGCGGGCCGCGGCGGGGAGCTCTATTTTCTTCTCGACTCGGGCGCGAGCATGACCGTCATCGACTCGGTCGTGGCCGCGGGGATGGGGCTTCCCCTCGGCGGCACGATCCCGGGAGCGGGGGCCGGCGGAATGGCCGATTTCCGCATGACCCGCATGCCGGGGCTCTCGATCGGCGGAATCGAGCTCTCCGAACAGGTCGCCATCACCTTCCCGATCTCGAACCTCCTGAGAAAGTTCGAGGAGACCGAGATCGGCGGCGTGCTCGGCTATGACTTCCTGAGCCGTTTTGTCACGCGCATAGACTTCGAGCGCTCGACCATCACCTTCGTCGAACCCGACTCCTTCGCGCCGCGCGGCGGCGAGCGGATCGTCGAGGCCCCCCTCGTTCATAACATCTTCACACTCCCCGCATCGCTCGACACGGCGAAGGCCTCTTTCTACCTCGACACGGGGGCGAACAGCTCGCTCCTCCACGCGGGCTTCGCCGGAAGGACGGGGATCGCGGACGGTCGGCGGACGCTCCCCATGGCGATCCGCGGCGCCGGCGGAGAAGAAACGGCGTCCCTGTGCAGGTTCGATTCCCTGAGCCTGGGGGGATTCACGATCGCGGGTCCCGTTCTCGCGATCACGCGCAGCATGAAGGGAATCGGCGTTCTCGAGAACGTTGACGGGATCGTCGGAAACGATATCCTCGAGCGCTTCATGGTGACGCTCGACTACGGAAAGCAGCGCGTGCTCCTCGAAAAGAACGCGCGCTTCGAAGGGGCGTTCTACCCGGATCGCTCGGGGCTCCAGCTCGCGAGGAAGGAGAACGGGAGCGTCGTCGTCGTCGCGACGATTCCCGATTCGCCGGCCGCGAGGGCCGGATTCAAGCCCGGGGACGTCATCACCCGGATCGCGCGCGCGCGGCGCGCGATTCGGTTCAAGAGCGTCCGCGATATCATGACCCTTTTCGAGGCGAGGGAAGGCACAAGGTACCGCATCGATATCTCGCGCGGCGGGAAGAGATCGATGCTTTCGTTGACACTCGAATCGTACATCTAGGAATCGCACATCCAGGAAAGGAGGCGCCGTTGAGCGCACGGGTGAAATTCCTCGGCGGAGCGAGAACGGTCACGGGCTCCATGCATACGATCGAGCTCGGCCGTTCCAGGATCCTCATCGATTGCGGATTGTTCCAGGGAAGGCGGGACGAATCGTTCGAGAAGAACTCCCGCTTCCCCTTCGATCCGCATGAGCTCCGCGCATGCGTCCTCTCCCACGCGCATATCGACCACAGCGGCAATATCCCGAGCCTCGTGAAGCGGGGCTTTCGCGGAAAGATCTACGCGACCGAAGCGACCCGCGACCTCTGCGAGGAGATGCTTCCCGACAGCGGGCATATCCAGGAGGAGGACATCAGGTTCGTAAACAAGATCCGGCGCAAAAAGCGGCTCCCACCCCGCTCCCCGCTCTATACCCGCAAGGACGCCGAGGAGTCGCTCGGGCGATTCCGCGGGTACCGCTACCACGTGCCGTTCGAGGTCGCGGACGGCGTATCGGTGACCTTCTACGACGCCGGGCACGTGCTCGGATCGGCGACGCCGCTTTTCGAGCTGCGGGAGAACGGCTCCGCGACGAGGCTCGCCTACGCCGTCGATCTCGGCAGGAAGCACACGCCGATTCTCAGGGATCCCGAAACGCCGCCCGACATCGACTACCTGATCGTCGAGAGCACGTACGGCGGACGGGCTCATGCCTCGCTCGAAGAAGCCGCCGAAGTGCTCGCGCGGACGGTCCGCGCGACCGTCGATCGCGGGGGGAAGATCATCGTTCCCTCGTTCGCGCTCGAGCGGACGCAGGAGGTCGTCTACTTCCTGAGCATGCTCATCAAGCAGAACCGCATTCCCGAGATTCCCATATACGTCGACAGTCCCCTCGCCGTCGACATCACCGAGGTATTCAGGCGTCACGAGGAGTGCTTCGACGAGGAGATGCTTCGGCGCATCAGCGCGAACGACGATCCGTTCGGCACGAAGCGGATCAGGTACATCACCGACGTCGTCGACTCGAAGAAGCTCAACGGAGACCCGAGACCGATGGTCATCATCTCGGCGTCGGGGATGTGCGAAGCGGGGCGCATTCTCCACCATCTGCGGAACAACATCCAGAATCCGTCAAACACGGTACTCATCGTCGGGTACGCCGCGAAAAACACCCTCGGGCGCAGGATCGTCGAGCGCGAGCCCTTCGTGAGGATATTCGGGGAGGAGCACGCGCTCAGGGCGGAGGTCGTCGTCATGAACGCCTTCAGCGCGCACGCGGATCAACGGGATCTGATCGATTACGTCGCGCCGCTCAAGGGCCGTCTGAAGAAGGTCTTCATCGTTCACGGGGAAGAAGATCAGTCGGAAAAGCTGTCCGCGCTTCTCGCCGCGCAAGGGATTCCCGTTCACATCCCGTTTCCGGAGGAGGAGTTTGCGCTCGCCTGACGGCTGGAACGTCTCTCCCGCGGAAGGGATCGAGATACAGAAGAGGCTCCGCACGCTCGTGAGGCGCTCGTGGGATGGGCGCGCGATCGAGCTTGTCGCGGGAGCCGACGTGCATTTCCCCGCGAAGGGCACGGCTCGAGCGGCTGTCGTCATCCTCGCCTTCCCCGGCTTCGAGATCGTCGATTCGAGCGTTTTCGAGGGGTCCTGCGCGTTCCCGTACGTCCCCGGCCTCCTTTCGTTCCGGGAGATTCCGGCGCTCCTCGATGCGTGGCGGGGGCTCCGCCGGATCCCCGACTGCATTCTCTGCGACGGCCAGGGAATCGCGCATCCCCGCGGGTTGGGGCTCGCGAGCCATCTCGGGCTCGTTCTCGGGATTCCCACGATCGGCTGCGCCAAATCCCCCCTCTTCGGCCGATTCGAGGAGCCGGGGCCGAATCGCGGCAACGAAGCGCCCATCGCGGATCCGAAGGGCGGAACGATCGGCTCGGTGCTCAGAACCCGCGATCGCACGAAACCGGTCTACGTATCGGTGGGGCACCTCGTGAGCCTGAGAAAAGCGGTCTCGATCGTCCTCTCGTGCACCGGGCGATACAGGATTCCCGAGCCGCTCAGAGTAGCTCATCACCTCGCGGGCACGAGCCGCATATGATACGATTCGATACTTTTCCACTTATAGGTAGAACACCCTAGTATCGCAAAAACGCCGACCACGCCAAGCTATAACGCAATATATAACAAATAGTTGCGAGATAGAAAAATTCATTGAGAAATATAAGAATAATTATTGACTAAAAATGGTTTTGTGTTATATTGAATCAGGTCTCAGAAAAAAAAGAGACCGGGAGAGACAAAAAGGGGTTCCCGTCAGGACATGCAGCACAGCACCTTGGCCACAGCTTCAAGACGGGAACCCCGAATTATTTCCCTCAGATCCTCTTCAGCACTTCCGCGATTTCTTCATCGATATCTTCCACGGCGCCGACGAGCCGCGCGCGTATTCTCCCTTGCCCGTCCACGACGAAAGTCGTCGGCGTCCCCGGAATCTGCAGAACCTCGCGCGCGAGGCGACGATCGTCGAGCAGGATCGGAAAGGTCGTTTTCTTTTCCTTCACGACGTCGCGCATCTTGACGAGCAAGCCCTTGACCTCGAGACCGAAGAACCTGAAGCCGAGCTCCTTTTCCCGCAGGAAGAGGCGTTCGAGTTGCGGAAACTCCGCAACGCAGGGCATTCAAGTGGGGCTCAGGGCGTAAAGCACGATCTTCGTGCCCTTGAGCTTCGATAGATCGTAAGGCCTTCCGTCGAGATCGACGAATGCCCCTTCCGGCATCGGACCCTCGTCGCCGATGCGACGCGCCATGATCGTCTCGTCGAGATCATTCGCGCCGGGACTCGCGAGCGCGTACAGGCTGTCGAGCTTCACCTGGGCTCTCGCTCCCGGCATATGCGCCGCGCACGCGATATAGGCGTCGATGGCCTCCGCGCGCTTTCCTTCCTCCCAGAGTATCTTCCCCATGAGCATTTCGGCCTCGGGATTGCCGGCGGCCGCCGCGAGATACCCTTTCGCCTCGTCCCTTTTCCCTTGCTCCTCGAGCACGGAGGCCGCCATCGCGATCGCCTGCGCCTTCTCGTACCTCCCGGTCGAGAAATCGGCCGATCTGAGGAAGCACCTCACGGCGAGATCCCGGTCGGTTTTCGGATCCATGAGGTAGTATCCCATGACAAGAAAGAGCCGCGGGGAGCGCTCGGTCAGGAAGAGGCTGTCGGCGAACGCCGACGCGGCGGACTTGTCCTTTTCCATGAGATAGATGAACTTGCCGAGCAGCAGCTCGCCCCGCGCAACGGAATCCCTCTCCCTGGTCAGCGCTTCGGCGAGGCGCGCTTCCATCCCCGCCTCGTCCTTCATCTCCGTCCCGAGCGTTTCGAGCATCCGGCTGTACGCGACGAACCGGTAGGGATGGTCCGGGTGGTTGCCTATGAAGATCGAAAGACGTTCGACCCTTTCGGACGGGTTCTTCACGGCGGAGGCCGTTTCGAGCTCCTCGAGGATGAAGAGCGCGGAAGTCCCCTCGCGTTTCGAGCAGCCTCCCGCGAGAAGCGTCAGAACGGCGAGCGCGAGCACGAGCCGCGTGAGCGATCGAGCCATGGATCCTCCTTTTACGTTCCGGCGCGCTTCCGCGCGATCGATTCCCGAATGAGAGAGACGATCTCGTCCGCGCGAGCCTGCCAGCTCCGCTGCCGCGCGAACTCGAGGAGCTTCTCCCCGTTCGCGCCCGAGGCGAGCGCGATCCTGATTCCTTCGATGAACTCGGCGCGCGATCCGGCGAGGTGGATCATGCCCCGGAGAGGCTCGAGATCCTCGGAATGCTTCATGGTGACGATCGGCCGGCCGCATGCGGCGTATTCGTAGAGCTTGTTCGGATCGGCCGATCGCATGAGCTCATTCATCTTGAGCGGGATGACGCAGACGTCCATCGCCGCGATATAGCTCCCGAGCTTCTCGTAGGGCTTCGCCCCGAGATGGAACACGTTGCCGCGGCGCGACGCGACCGCGGCGAGCTCCGCGGCCTGAGGGCCGAACACCGGGCCAACCATGACAATCGAGGCGCGCGGAAAAGATTCGGCTATTGCGTCGAGCAGCTCGAAATCGAACCACTGCGCCACCGCTCCCGAATAGCCGATGACGGGGCGCGCGATCGCTTTCATGTCGTCCGGAATGCCCGCTTCCGCGGCCGCGCGGAACAGATCGTAATCGACGCCGTTCCCCACGAGGCGCACGTCGCGAACCCCCGCCTCGCCGAGAAGCTCGGCGAGCCTCGTGCTGACCGCGATCGCGAGATCGGCCGACCGCGCGAGGCCGAGGAAATACTTCCGCGCCCACGGCGGCGTATGGGGAAAGGCGAGATGATCGTCGTTGCAGTCGTACAGAAGGAGAGAGCGTCGAAGGAACGGGAGGACCGCCGCATAGTAGATATTGGACACATAGAAGACCCGGTCGCGTCCTGCGAACCCGGTCGCGAGAAAGATAGCGGAGAGCCACAGGAGAATGACGGCGTTCCAGACGAAACGGATAGGGGGCAGCGCCAGCAGGGCGCGAAGCCACGGCTGAGGAACGTTCTTGAACACGGGGACGCAGACGTGGACGACGCGGCCGTCGCGCATGGGCCGGAAATTGTTCGGCTTCCCCCTCACGACGCTCGAGAGAAAGAGAATATCCCAGTCGGCCGGAAAGCGCGAGAGCACCTGCTGCTTGCGCGTCCTCACGTAGCGCCACTGGATCTCCGAGAAGCAGACGACCTTCATACGCGGATGTCCTTCATGCGCGGCGCTCCGAAAAATCGCGGATGCACGAGACGACGTATTCCTTCTCGGCGGCTCCGAGCTCGGGGTACACGGGGAGGGCGAGCGTCTCGCGCGCCGCCCGCTCCGATTCGGGGAAATCCCCCGGCTTTCCGCCGAGGGAGGCGAAGCACTTCTGCAGATGGAGCGGAACGGGATAGTAGATGTCGCAGCCGACGCCCCGATTCCGGAGATGCTCGCGCAGGGCGTCGCGCTCCTTCACCCGGATCACGTACTGGTTGTACACGCTCTCGTTATGGGGCTCCACGAACGGGACCGTCACGCCCGCGATCTTCGAGAGCTCGCGGTCGTAATAGGCCGCGTTCTTTCTGCGCCCCTCGTGCCACCCGTCGACGTGCTTCAGCTTCACGAGGAGAACGGCGGCCTGCAGCGCGTCGAGGCGGCTGCAGATCCCGACGACGTCGTGATAGTACCTTTCGCGCCCTCCGTGGACCCTAAGCATCCGCGCCGCGTCCGCGAGCGACGGATCGTTCGTCACGATCATCCCGCCGTCGCCGAAGCCTCCGAGATTCTTCGAGGGAAAAAAGGAAAGGCAGCCCGCGGCGCCGATCGAACCGGCCCCCTTGCCCTTGTACCGCGCACCGATCGACTGGCAGGCGTCCTCGACGACCGGGATTCCCGCGGGGCCGGCCGATTCCAAGATCGCGTCCATCCCGGCGATCTGGCCGTAGAGATGCACGACGAGGATCGCCTTCGTCGCGCGCGTAATGCGCTTCGCCACGGCCTCGGGATCGACGTTGTACGTCCGGGGATCGATATCGGCGAACACGGGCTTCGCGCCGAGGCGCGTGATGGAGCTCACCGTCGAAAAGAAGGTGTACGGCGTCGTGACGACCTCGTCTCCTTCCTTCACGCCGAGCGCCATGAGGGAGAGCAGGAGCGCGTCGGTGCCCGACGCGACGCCGATGGCGTGCTTCACCCCGCAGTACCGGGCGATCGCCGCCTCGAGCTCCTCGACCTTTGTGCCGAGAATGAACTGCTGCGTCGAGAGAACCTCGTCGATCGCCGCGCGTATCTCATCCCTGATTTCCACGTACTGGGGAACGAGATCGAGCAGCTTGACCGTCATCGATCGCATGTTGGACGCCATATCCCTTCCTCAAGCCTTTCTCATCGTCGCGAGTCTCCGGTAGAGCTCGATAATCCCGGGATCGACCGGAACCGCCCCCGATTGCGCGCCCGCCGCGTCCGGCACCACCGATATCTTCTCCTCGCCGACGCCGAGATCCACGAGCCTGTCGCGCGATTCCCCGGTCGCGACGACGATCGCGTCGACGTCGCGGAGCGCCGCGCGCTCGTACTTCGCCCACCGGCCGTGCCGGTAGATCGTCGCTTTCCCCAGGCGGTTCGTGTGCCGGGCCTGGAGCCCCGCCGGATAGTCTTCGTGGAGGTCCGCGACGACGGGAAGCCCCATCCGCTTTCCCGCGAGGACGGCTTCCTTGAGCAGGGGAAGATCGTTCACGTGAAGAACGTCAATGCCGTGCTCACGGACGAAACGAACTATCGCTTTGGCCCAGGCGGGATCGCGGTAGGTGAAATTGAACGTGCAGCGGTGCGCCATCTCCCGCAGCGCCCCCCTCCGGACGCCTCTCACCACCTGCAATCCGTTCATCGCCTCCTCGCGCGCCTCGCCCGGCCTCCCCTCGATGAGGAAAAATATCTTATGCCCGGCCGTCATCAGGGTGCGCGCCTCGTTCGCCACGCGCGCGTTGGGCGGCGGGATCTTCCATTTCATCATCATGCCGATTCTCATGCGGAACTCTCCGTGATTTCGGTCGAGTATAGTCTTCGGGGCGCGGACGGTAAAGGGTAAGTTGCCCGGATGAGGGCGGATTCTCCGAGAAATGTGTTTCGCCCGGGCATGCAGACTGTTATATCTTGATGCATGATAGCGGAAATCAAGAAGATCGTGCACGGAGGATACGGGCTCGCCTTCGTCGAGGGCAAGACCGTGTTCGTTCCGTACACGGCGCCCGGGGACACGGTCGAGTTCACCGCCGCGCGCGAGAAGAAGAACCTGATCTTCGGCCGCGTCGAGCGCATCGTCGAACCCTCCCCCATGCGGCGCGAGGCCGAATGCCCGATCTTCGGCGTCTGCGGCGGCTGCCACCTGCAGCACCTCGGCTACGAGGACGAGATCAAGGTCAAGCGCGAGAGCATCCTCGAGGATCTCGAGCGCATCGGCAAGACGAAGACCGATTTCAAGCGCGTCATTCCCTGCCCCGAGCGCTACGGATACCGGAACCACGCCATTTTCAAGGTCGACGCCGAACGGCGGCCGGGATTCCTCATGAGAGAATCGGACACCCTCGTTCCCTTCCCGCCGCAGGGATGCCTGCTGCTCCCCGAGGAAATGCGAAGGGAAATCGCCGAGATCCCGCCCGAGGCGTTCGAGCCGCTCACCGAGGTCAGGGTGCGGATGGACCGCTTCGGCGCCGTTCATTTCTGGGGGCTTCTCGACCGCGTGGGACCTCCCGAGGTGCTCATGGAGGCGGGCGGTCTCATGTTCCCCGTGAACCACGATTCGTTCTTCCAGGTGAACCGTTTCCTCGCCGCGCCTCTCGTCGAGCTCGTCGTCTCGCTTCCCGGCGCGGTGCGTAGAAAGCTCCTCGACCTCTACTGCGGCGCGGGCTTCTTCACCCTGCCGCTCGCGAAAATGGCGATCGAGGCGTTCGGCATCGAGCAGGATCAGGCCGCGGCGCGGAACGCCACGGCGGCCGCGCGGCTCAACGGGGTCGCGAACGCGAGATTCCGTCGCGGCGACGCGGAAAAGGAAATAGGCAAGCTCGGCGGATACGACCTCGTCATGGTGGACCCGCCGCGCTTGGGCCTTCCGAAAGCCGTACTGCAGGGGATTATTCGAATCAAACCGCAGGAGCTCATCTTCGCCTCGTGCGATCCGCCGACCTTCGCGCGGGACGCGAAGGCGCTCATCGAGGCGGGCTATATCCTCTCGGAAATCAATCTCGTCGACCTCTTCCCCGCGACGTACCACGCGGAGACCGTCGCCGTCTTCAGGAGAGGCTGATATCTTCTCTCAGGTCGAGAGCGTCGGCTCGGACGCGCGGCGCTTCGACCCAACCTCCGACCCCGAAGCCTTCAGTCAAGTGTCGAGCAGAGGATTCTCGATCTTCACGTTGAGCCGCTCCTTGTCGTAGAGCTTGTCGACGTCGACGAGGCGCGGGGACTTGCGCACTTCCCTGAGCGGGACGACGACGAGCTTCGACTTCTGCACGGCTACCATGTGCCCGAATTTCCCTTCCTTGACGAGCGCCACGGCGCTGTGGCCGAATCTCCGCCCGATCTGGCGATCGCGCTGCGTCGGGGGCGCGCCCCTCTGGAGGTACGCAAGAGCCGTATACCGGGTGTGCTTGAACTCATGCTCGAGAAGGCTCTTGAGGTAATCTCCCACCCCGCCGAGGCTGTAATGTCCGAACTCGTCGAGCTTGCTGTCGCGCCGCACCGCTTCTTCGCCTTCGATGTGGGCGCCCTCGGCGACGACGATGATCTTGTACCGGTGCTCGAAGCCCAGATGCAGATCGTCGGTTTCCTTCTGCCTCTCCTTGAGCACCGATATGAGCTTCTGGACGGAGAAGGTGTACTCCGGAATCAGTATGACGTCCGCGAACGCCGATTCCCCTCCCCGGAGAGCGAGCCACCCGGCGTGCCGTCCCATGACCTCCAGGAAGAAGATCGTTTCGTGCGACTCGGCCGTGTGCGCCACGCGCTCCGCGCTCTCGCAGATGACGTTGAGGGCGGTATCGTATCCGAGCGTGTATTCGGTGCCCGTGAGGTCCCGATCGATCGTCTTCGGGATGCCGACCACCGGGACTCCCCGTTCGGAGAGCACCTCGGCCGCGCCGAGCGTATCCTCGCCGCCGATCGCGATGACCGCGTCGAGCTTGAACTTCTTCATGTTTTCCTTGACGATGTCGGTGCGGTCGTTCTGCGGGCTCACCGGATTCGTCCTGCTGCACTGGATCTTGCTTCCGCCGAGGCGGCTGTACTCGCGGATGATCTCGGGCCCGAGCTTCACGACGTGATTGTCGTTCTCGCGTATCGCGAGCGCCTGCCACCCGCGCTTGAGCCCGACGACCTCGAACCCGTCCATCGTCGCCCGTTCGACGATCCCCGCGATCGCGGGATTGAGCCCCGGCGCGTCTCCGCCGCCGGTCAGCACTCCGATCCTCATTTCGATCTC
>JBFYZM010000137.1:0-6325 GCA_041309505.1 Candidatus Krumholzibacteriota bacterium | reverse complement strand
GCAGGGCGAGCATCTGAAACGGCGCTTCGCCGGAGATGAAGACGTCGTACGCCTGAAGCGCAATCACGTGCGAGCGGAAGAAGCTCCGGCGATACATTCGCAAGTCGATGCTCAGCGCCTTGAACGCGTAATCGCTCCCGATCCCGTCCCCGAACGCGACGGCGGAGAGCTGATTGTAGAACCCGGTCGCCGGTTGATACGTGTTGTCGCGGGTGTCGTGCCGCAGGATGACGCCGAGGCCCGACGCCGAGCCCCCGCGGCTGCCGGGAATCGCGCCGCCCCGCAGGGCGCCGTGCGCGTCCATTTCGTCGACGTTCATATATCGATATTGAAAGAGCGGCCCGGCGTAGATTCCGGGCAGTATTTGCATCTGCACGGACGTGCTCGATTCGAAATCGTTCTTCCGGTAATTTTCCTCGGCGCCGTCGGGAGTGTCTCCGCCGATTCCCCAGAACTTGTCGGGATACCTGTAATACCCGTAGAAACCGGTGTAATAGTACCGTTCCTTCTGAAGATAGATCTCGGGCATGAGCGCGAGAATGATCTGGCTGCGCTGCGTATAGGTTGTCGCCCCTCTCACGCTGGAGGGGCGGCCGCCGGGAAGGGCGTCGGCGGCGCGAAACGAGTAGATGCTTCCGGCCCCGAAGGCGACCTTCGTCTCCGGCGAATAGTACGCGTAGGGAAGAACCACGAAGCTGCTGCGAGGCCGCGGCAGGGAATCGGGAGGAGCCCCGCTGCCTTCGACGGCGAGCGCTTCGCACGGCGCGGCGCCGCAGCCGAGCCACAGGGCGGCGGCGAATAGATACGCGGGAATAGTAACGCGCAGCATTCGTCGAGAGTATCACAACTCCCGGCCGCCCGCCAGCCGCCGTCACCGGCATGACGCGCGACCCCCTTGAACCCATCCGGAAAATCTGCTAACCTTTCTCCTCATCTCGCACAATCGGGCGTTCTTTGAAACGGAGGGGGTAGCATGAGAGCATCGACGGCAGCTTGCATTCTCGCGGTCGTCCTCGTTGGGTTCCTTTTCCCGCCGGCGGCGGCGCAGGAAGGCGAGCTCGAACCGGTGCCGTCCACGGCGAGGCAGGACAGCTTGCTCCGCGTCGGCCTCGGCTATCACGGCAGCGGCAGGTACGCGGAGGCGATCGCGGTTTACGAATCGGTCCTCGAGGAGAATCCCGACAACGTTATCGCTCTTGGCGAGATTGCGTACAGCTGCATTTCAAAGGGTGATTATGAGCGCGCGCTTACATATGCAAGGCTCGGCGTGAAATACCGCTCCCCGGTTTTCCCGATCCTCTGTATGCACGAGGGGACCGCCCTGGACAATCTCGGCCGAGTGGACGAAGGGATCGCGGCGTTCAGGAAAGGCCTGGCGTCCGGTCAGCACAGATACCTGTTCCTCTACAACATCGGGTTCGCATTCTATCGAAAGAGCGAGCTCGACAGCGCGCGAACATATTTTCAAGGCGCTCTCGTCGAGAATCCCCGTCACGCGAGCAGCAACTTCGCTCTGGCGATGGTGTACAACGCCAAGCACAAGAAGGCCCCCGAGATTCTCGCCCTCGCGAGGTTCCTGATCCTCGAGCCCGATTCTCCGCGTTCGCCGGATGCGCTGCAGCATCTGCAGACCGCCCTTGGCTCGGACATTTCGAGTCGCGGCGGCAAGCCGGAACGGATCGAGCTGTCGTTTGCCCCCGATTCGGATGCGGTCGACGGCGACACGGGGCTGCTCGACCTGTCCGTGACGATTGCTGCCGCGGCGAGCATGACGGACGGCGAGAAGAAGACGGATGTCGAAATCGTCGCCGAAATCCTCGGGAGTCTATTCAGGATCATGCGCGAGCATGGGATGAAGGAAAACCCGGCGGGCTTCTGCTGGAATTATTACGCGCCGTATTTCGCCGAGCTCGAGCAGAACGGGCACACCGAAGCGCTCTCGTACCACATCTTTCGCTCGACGGAGGACAAGACCGTCGCGACGTGGCTCAAATTCAACGATCCTGCGATCAAGAAGCTCGCTCAGTGGGACGGCGAGTACGCCTGGCGGTAATTTTCCGGGAAACCAAGGAGGCGTTCATCGATAACGAAACGGAGGAAAGGAACATGAGCAAATTGAAACTGACCGCGATTCTGTCGATCACGCTGCTGCTCGGTCTCTTCTGCGCGCCCACCGCGGCGCAGGACGAGGAGACCGAGGTCAGGGCAAAAGACACCCCCTATTTTTCCGGGATGCCGAACTACAAGATCGTCGACTCGGGCGACAAGAAGTTCGCCGACTACCGCTTCTTCAACGGCAAGGACTGCACGACGGTCGAGGGGAAAAAATTCTACAGGGCATATACGCTCGAGGAGGACGCCGAGCCGGCGAGCGATCTCCAGATTGCTCGCAACTACGCGAACGCGGTGAAGAACATGGGCGGGGCCGTTCTCTTCGAGGCGCTCTGCGAGGGAGCGGACTGCGCCGAGAACTGCGGCTACCAAATGATGGTCGGCAAAGTGCTGAAAGGCGGCGCCGAGCTCTGGGTCGAGGTCGTGCCCTTCAACGACGGTAACGACTACTACCTCACCGTCGTCGCCAAGGAATCGATGGCTCAGGACGTCACGGCGGGCGCCATGCTCGACGCGCTCAACAAGGACGGCCGCATAGCCCTCTATATCAATTTCGACACGGGCAAGTCGACGATCCGGCCCGACTCGAAGCCCATTATCGACCAGATCGTTCAGATGATGAAGACGAACGAGGCCCTCGAGCTCGGCGTCGAGGGGCACACGGACAACGTCGGCGACGCGAAATCCAATCAGACACTCTCCGAGAACCGGGCCAAGGCCGTCGCGGCCGCGATCGTCGCGCAGGGGATCGAAGCGAAGCGCCTGAGCGGCGCGGGACACGGCCAGGACAAGCCGATCGCCGACAACTCATCCGAAGAAGGCAGGGCGAAGAACCGCAGGGTCGAGCTCGTGAAAAAAGGCGGCGCGCCGCCGGAGGCACCGGGCCCCGCCAAAACGCAGTAGCGCTTCGGCATGAAGGTTCATCCGGGAGCGAAGCTCGAGGGCGCGAGGGCGCGCGACCCCCTTGAAGCCATACGGAAAATGTGATAAACTATGTTTGATTCACAAATAATGTGGCATTTCTTGCGGCGGGCCTCCCGCGCAAGAGCATTTTCTGTTGCGCCGAATCCATTTCCGGAGGTGGGAACATGAGAAGAGTCGGGCTCTGCGGCTTGCTCGCCGCACTCGTCATCGCATCCGCCGCCCTGCCGGCCTCTGGCGCTACCTGGCATATCTACGCGGACGGCTCGGGGGACGCCCCGACCATCACGGCGGCAGTGACGCTGGCCGCCAGCGGCGACAGCGTCCTGGTCTATGCGGGAACGTACGCCGAGTGGGATATCGAAGTGACGAAGCAGCTCTACATCGTGGGCGTCGCCGGACCGGAGAGCACCATCATCAATGCGGGGTATTATGGCCGCTGCTTCATCTTCAGGACGTTCACGTCGTCCCATATTCTCGTTCAAGGATTCACCCTGAAAAACGGCGGCTCCTTGGGCGCGCTCATTTTGTCCGGATCCGGAGGGGCTGTTCTCTGCTCGGGAAGCTCGAAGGTGAGACTGATCGATTGCGTCTTCGATGATAATCTCGCAAACCTGGGAGGCGCCGTCTGCGTCCGCGAAACGAGCACGGTGACCATAAGAAGGTGCGTTTTCTACCGCAACGACGCCTGGACGGATTATTATCCCGGGGCGGGCGGCGCGATCTACCTGACGGCTTCTTATGAAATGCTCAACGCGGCGATCGACACGTGCATCTTCTCGCAGAACGACGCGAGTTCGGACGGAGGAGCGATATACATCACCTCATGCGACGCATCGATCAGGGGCTGCACTTTCTATCAGAACTATAGCCATCCGTCGGGCGCTTCGATCGCATTGATGGACGCCGGCATCGAGCTGAATAATTCCATCGTCACTCTTTCAAATGGCATCGGTATCGTCGCATATCACAGTCTGCCCGGAGCGTCGTTCTCGTGCAACGACTTCTACGGCAACGGGGGCGGCAACTATGGCGGACTGATCTCCGACCAGACGGGGACCAACGGAAATATTTCGGCCGATCCTCTCTTTTGCGGCGCGCCCAACGATCTGTCCATCTCGACCATATCCCCCTGCGCCCCCGCTCATAGCCCGTGCGGAGAGCTCATAGGCCGGCATGGCCCGTCCTGCGACAAGGGCCCGAATCTCGTCATTACAAGCGTCATCTGGAGCAGCGCGACGCCGCAACCGGGAACGAACGTCACCGGCACGGTGCGGGTTAAGAACGCGGGCACCATGAACGCCGGCCCGTTCTACGTCGATTATTACGAGAATCGCGCAACCGCTCCGCCGGAGGGCCTCCACGGGGATGAGAGACATTCGGTCGCAAGCCTCGCCGCGGGCGACTCCGCCTCGTGGACAACCTCGCCCGTGACGAGCGCCATCTTCGCGGAGTGGCAGAGCTACTTCCGCGTCGATACGGACGCCCAGGTGCTCGAGCTCAACGAAAACGACAACCTGAGCGGCCCGCATACGATCGCGTGGCAAGTCCCGAACGAGAGCGGCTGGCCGGCCGTGACCGGAAACGCCTTCCATTCGTCGCCGGTCATCGCGTCGCTCGACGACGATATCACGGACCTCGAGGTCGCGATCGGCTGCGACAACGGCAAGCTCTACGTCTGGAGGCACGACGGAACGAACGCGTCCGGCTTCCCCGTGACGCTCGACGGCGCGGTGAAGTCGTCCCCCGCGGTCGGAAACGTCTACGGCGACTACCGGAACGAGATCATCGTCGGGTGCGACGACGGGCGGCTCTACTGCTTCGACTCGCACGGAGACGTGCTCTGGCGGTACTCGATCGGCGAGACCGTCCGGACAACCCCGGCGCTCACCGATCTCGACGGAGACGGCAGGCTCGAGATCATCTGCGCGTCGGGGTCGAAGATCTACGCTCTCGACGGGCGCGGGGAGCCTCTCAAGGGCTGGCCGTACGTCGAGGAAGTTACCTTCAAGGGTGTCGCTGTCGGCGACGTGGACTGGGACGGCTCGCCCGAAATCGCCGCTACGGCGCGCGTCAACGAGTCGGTCTCGAAGGTCTATTTCTTCGAGGCGAACGGAGAGCTGCACTCCGCCGCGTGGCCCGTTCAGCTCGACGCGGCCATCGAGGCGGGCCCGGCCATCGGCAACATCGAGATGTTCCCCATCAGACGAAACGAGATCGTCGTGGGAGCGACGAGCGGAAGAGTTTACATGCTGCGCACGGACGGCACGGTGTGGTCGCCGGTGCCGCAGGTGACCGGCTCGATCGAGTCCGCGCCGATCATCGAGGATGTCGACGGGGACGGCTACCTCGACGTCGTCGTGACCTCGAGGATATTTACTCTCGGAGAGACTCCGCCGGAGATGCGCTGGAATGGGTACGTGACCGCCATCAATGGCTCCGGCTCGATCGTCTCCGGGTGGCCGCAGGCGGCCGGCTTCTGGCCGAGCGACGTCGGCCCCGTTCCGTCGGCGGTCGCGCTCGGGAACAACGCGGATGTCATGGCCGGGAGCCCGTACAATCAGATCTTCTCATGGTACGGCAGCGGCGCGCGGACGCCCGGCTTCCCGATCTATTTCGGCGCGAACGTCATCACGTCCGCCGCGGCGGGAGACGTCGACGGCGACGGGTGGATCGAGCTATTCGTGGCGACGAGCGGCGGCCAAATCCATTGCCGCGAGCTTCGATCGCCCGAATACACGAATAACGATCTCTGGTGGCCGATGTACGGGCACGATCGGGCACGGACCCATTGCTACGGATTCGAGGTGCCGACGGCGGTGGAGGAGGACCTCGCCGCCACGCCGAAAGCCACGGCGCTTGCGTCGATCTATCCGAACCCGTTCAACCCCCTCACGAAGATCGCATTCGATCTCGCTTCGAAGGAGCATGTCGAGCTTGCGATTTATGACGTCTCGGGACGCGCGGTGGCGGTGCTCGTCGACCGCGAGCTCGGGGCGGGGAGGCACGAGGCGTTCTGGAACGGAAAGATGGCCGGCGGGACGACGGCGGCCTCCGGCGTCTATTTCTGCACGCTGCGCGCGGGGAACATGTCGGAGACGAAGAAGCTCGTGCTGCTGAGGTAGGCGCTCGGTCATTGCAGGGCGCTGCGGCGAGGCTCACTGCCGGTAGACGACGGCGTTGATGTTCATCCCCGCCCCGACCGAGGCGAACATGATGACGTCGCCCGGGTGAATCTCGTGGTTCTGCACCTTGCCTTTGAGGATCATGTCGTAGAGGGTGGGGATGGTGG
>JBFYZM010000136.1:0-13429 GCA_041309505.1 Candidatus Krumholzibacteriota bacterium | reverse complement strand
AGACCCCCTGATCGAGTACAAGCAGGAAGCGTTTCAGATGTTCAGCGAGATGGTCGTCGACATCGATCGATCGATTCTCTGGGCGCTCTTTCATGCCCGATTCGATGCGGAGCAGGAAAAGCGCCCGCGGAGACGCTCCGACAGCGGCGTCGCGGTGCATCAGGTGGCGAGCACGTACAGCGCGGCCGCGGCGGGAGCTTCGGCGGGAAGCGGTCCTCCCGCGATCGCCGCGCCCCACGGCGCGACGGCCGACAGTGGCGCCCCGAAGCCGCAGCCCGTGCGATCCGCGCCCCGAGCGGGTCGAAACGATCCGTGCCCGTGCGGGAGCGGCAAGAAGTACAAAAAGTGTTGCGGAAAGGAAGCGGTATAGCAATTATACATGATGCCCTCGGGCGAAATGCCGCGAAACGACGCGAGGATATGGTATGAGCGAGAGGATCAAGGAGATTATCGAGTATATCATGGATCTCGAGCCGGGAGATCTCAAGGATCCCTCGTTCGTTCAGGACGAGCTCGAGGACATGGGATACACTCGCTTCGAGATCAGACAGGCGTTCAGGATGCTCGACTTCGGATATGACGTCACGGATCGCGGGCCGGCGAGAGAAGCTCCGCCGGGCAATCGCGTTTTGAACGATTTCGAAAAGCACATGCTGTCCATTCCTGCCCAGGGATATCTTCTCAACCTGCATCGTCTCGGATGGATTTCGGAAGTCCAGCTGAGCGCGATCATCGACAACGCCGCTTTCGAATTTATCCCGCCCGTGTCGCTCGAAGAGGTCCGGGATCTCGCATCTCGATTCGTTTCCGATCTGCCGGAAGACAATCCGCCGGACGTCGCGCGACGCGACGACGGACACGTGCATTGAGGAAGGAGCACCCGTTGGATCAGGTTCTCGTCGTCGTGGAGTCTCCCGCCAAGGCGCGCACGATAAAAAAGTATCTCGGCAAGGGATACTCGGTGAAGGCTTCCGTCGGGCATATCCGCGATTTGCCCCAGCGCGAAATGGGCATAGACATCGAGAAAAATTTCACGCCGCATTACGTCGCGGTCAAGGGCAAGTCGAAGGTCGTGACGGAGCTGCGTCGCGAAGCGGCGAAGAGCGCGACGATTCTGCTTGCGACCGATATGGACCGGGAAGGGGAAGCGATCGCGTGGCACCTCAAGGAAGTGCTCGAAAAGACGAAGGTGCCGATCAAGCGGATCATTTTCAACGAAATTACGAAGAAGGCGATCGAAGAGGCCGTCGCAAGCCCACGCGACATCGATCTCGACAAGGTCAACGCGCAGCAGGCGCGCCGCATCCTCGACCGGCTTTTCGGTTATCTCATCAGCCCGGTTCTCTGGAAGATCTTCTACCGGGGGCTGAGCGCGGGGCGCGTGCAGAGCGTCGGGCTTCGTCTCATCTGCGAGCGGGAAGGCGAAATCCGCGCGTTCGTGCCGGTCGAGTACTGGTCGATCGAGGGGATTCTGGCGACCGCGCGCGGAGAGGAATTCGCGACGAAGCTGCTCAAGATCGACGGGCGCAAGCCCGAGATCGGCGATAAGGAAGGGGCGGACACAATAGTGGCCGCGATCAAGCGCGGGTCCCTGTCCGTGAGCCAGGTAAGCGAGAAAGAAAGGCTCCGGAACGCGCAGCCGCCGTTCATCACGAGCACGCTCCAGCGCGAGGCGGCCGGCAGGCTCGGCTTTTCGGCGAAGAAGACGATGATGGTCGCGCAGCAGCTCTACGAGGGGGTCGAGCTCGGCCCCGAAGGAGCGGTTGGGCTCATCAGCTATATGCGCACCGACTCGACCCGGTTGAGCGCCGAAGCGAGCGCCCAGGGAACGGCGTACCTTCGGGAGACGTTCGGCGACGACATGCCTGCCGCCGGACCGAAGGTCTTCAAGAAAGCGAAGGGCTCGCAGGACGCGCACGAGGCGATTCGTCCGACCGACAGCTACCGTACGCCCGATTCGATCTCGGAGCATCTGGGAAAGGACCAGCTGTCGCTGTATCGCCTCATATGGCAGCGTTTCCTCGCTTCGCTGGCCGCCCCCGCGGTGTATCGCGTGGTCGAGGCGGATATCATGGCCGGGGAGAGCTACCTTCTTCGGTCGAACGGCAGAACGCTCGTGAAACCCGGATTTCTCGCGATCATGCAGGACCAGAAGGCGGAGCAGGACGAAATGCTGCCGGCGATCGCGGAGGGAGACGCCGTCTCGATACGGAGCCTCGACGCCTCGCAGCATTTCACCGAACCGCCGCCGCGATACACCGAAGCCTCGCTGATCAAGGAGCTCGAGGACAAGGGGATCGGCCGTCCCAGCACCTATGCGTCGATTCTCGGCGTCATCCAGGCCCGCGATTACGTGAGCAAGAAAGCGTCCGCCCTCTTTCCGACCGAGCTCGGGGAGAAAGTCTGGAGCACGCTCGAGAGTTATTTCAGGGACGTCTTCGAGATCGATTTCACGGCGCGGATGGAAACGGAGCTCGACAAGGTAGAGGAAGGGAAGGACGACTGGCGGGACGTCGTGAAGCTCTTCTACGATCCGCTCACGGTCGATCTCGACGCGATAAAGGGCAAGGGAGCGGAGCTCAAGAAGCTCGTGCAGGAAGAGACGAAGGAGATCTGTGCCAATTGCGGCAAGAGTCTCGTCAAGAAATGGGGAAAGAACGGGCCTTTCCTCGCCTGTCCGGGTTTCCCGGAATGCCGCTTCACCCGGCCGCTCGAGGAAGTCGAGGCGATCGAGCGGAAATGCCCGCAGTGCGGCGGAGAGCTCGTGCACCGCACGGGCCGTTTCGGACGGTTTATCGCGTGCAAAAAGTACCCCGCCTGCAAGTACACGGAAGCGGCGACGCTGGGCATTCCCTGTCCCATCGAGGGATGCACCGGTCAGATCGGCGAGAGGAGAAGCCGCCGCGGCCGCATTTTCTACGGCTGCAGCATGTATCCGAAATGCACCTTCGCGAGCTGGGACAAGCCCACGGGGCAGCTGTGTCCCGGCTGCGGCAAGGCGAATCTCGTCGAGAAGAACAGCGCGAAGAAAGGTTCCTACCTCAAGTGCCCCTCCTGCAAGCATGAGGTCACTCCCTGATGCGAGAGGTGACGGTTGTCGGTGGGGGGCTCGCGGGCTCCGAGCTCGCGCTGCAGCTCGCCGACGGGACCGTGCGCGTGACGCTCGTCGAGATGCGTCCCGCGGCGCGCACCGCCGCGCACGCGACGGCGGATCTCGCCGAGCTCGTATGCAGCAATTCGCTCAAATCGGACGATCCCGAGACTGCGTCGGGGCTCCTCAAGAGAGAGCTTCGCATGATCGGCTGCCGGCTGCTCGAAATCGCGTCCGGGTGCCGCGTGCGGGCGGGGCACGCGATCGCCGTCGATCGCGTGCAGTTCGCGCGCGCGGTCACCTCTCGAATCGAATCGAATCCGAACATCAGGCTCGAACGGCGCGAGCAGCGTGATCTCGATCTTCCGCCCATCTCCGTAATCGCCACCGGCCCCCTGACATCCGATGCCCTCTCGGACGCTCTCCGTGTGCATTTCGAATCGGACCATCTCTATTTCTACGACGCGATATCGCTCTCCGTGAGCTCGGATTCGATCGACCCCGATTATGCGTTCAAGGCGTCGCGATACGGCAAAGGGGGGGACGATTACTGGAACATACCGCTGGACGGGGATCAGTACGCCCACCTCGTCCGTTTTCTTCGGGGCGCGCCGAAGGCCGAGAAACGCGGTTTCGAGGAAACGCGATGCTTCGAAAGCTGCCTTCCCGTCGAGGTGATCGCCGCACGGGGAGAAGACGCTCTGCGGTTCGGCCCGCTCAAGCCGAAAGGGCTCGCCGACCCGAGGACGGGACGCGAACCGTACGCGGCGATTCAGATGCGGCAGGAGACGCAGGACGGCACGCTCTTCGGACTCGTCGGCTTTCAAACGCGGTTGACGCGGAGTGCCCAGGAGGAGCTTCTGACCGTGATCCCCGGGTTTCGTTCCCCCGAGATCCTTCGCTGGGGATCGGTGCACCGGAACACCTTTTTCGATTCGCCGAGGCTTCTGGATGAAGCGCAGATGTCCCGCAGGCGTCCGGGGCTCTTCTTCGCCGGCCAGATCGTCGGCGTCGAAGGGTACATGGAATCGATTGCGCACGGCGCCATAATCGCCCGCAACGTCGCGCGCTATGCCGAAGGGGAGCCGCCCGCGCCCTTGTTTCCCAGGGAAACGCTTCTCGGTTCTCTTCAGCGGCACTGCAGCGAGGGGAAGACGCCGTTCCAGCCCATGAACGTCAATTTCGGCATTCTGCCCGCCTTGACCGCCCGCCGAATCGAGCGCAAGAAGCTCTATGTCGAGCGATCCCTGAAAATGCTTGAAACTTTCCTATCCCAAAAGCATTCAACAGGTAAGGCTTGACGACCCCGCGGCATCCCACTAATATGCCTTTACGGCTCTCGGAGCGCTATCCAGGCGGGCAAGGAGCACTATGGCGAGGAATTCAATCGGGATGATCGGGCTTTGTAAACGTTGTGCATGCATAGGGCTTGCTTTTCTCGCGTTTTCATGCGCAAAGGACGAGCCGAAACTCATACCGACCGACGTGCTCTTCGGCTACCCCACGAAAACGATGCCGGGCATATCCCCGGATGCCCGGAGGCTTTCGTACGTCGCCCCCTACAACGGAATTCTCAACATCTGGGTGCGGACGATCGGCGAGACGGACGATCGCGCGATCACGCGCGATACGGATCGCGGAATCGCCAAATATTTCTGGGCTTACGATAACAAGCATATCCTGTACTTTCAGGATGCAAAAGGGACGGATAACTGGCGGCTCTACGGTCTCGACGTGGAGAGCGGGGACATCACCGATTATACCCCCTTCGACAGCGTAAGGGTCGGCGTCGTCTCCTATTGCAAGAAAATACCGCATGAGATCATCATCCAGATGAACAAGGAAGATCGCAGCCTCGCCGACGCGTATCGCCTCGACGTCGAAACGGGGGCTCTCGCGATGGCTGCGAAGAACCCGGGCAACGTCATCAGGTGGATTCCCGACAACGATCTTGTCGTGCGGGGCGCTCTGGCATCGGGGCCGGAGGGAGGGGCCGATCTCCTTGTGCGGAAGGACGAGCATTCTCCCTGGGCGACGGTGTGCTCGTGGAATTCCGACGATCGCATGTCGAGCGGCGCCCTTCGGTTCACGCGCGACGGAGCGGGCATATACTGCTTCGACGCGCGGGGATTCAACACGGGCAGACTGGTCGAGATCGATATCGCAGACGGTTCGGCGAAGGTGCTGGCGGAGGATCCGAAGAGCGAGATCGTATCGGCGTTCTTCCAGGTCGACACCTATGAAATGCAGGCCGTCGCGTTCGAGCGCGAGCATATCGAGTGGACCATTCTCGACAATTCGCTCCGGGACGATTTCGACGCCGTCGCGAAGCTCGATCGGGGGGACTTCAAATTTCTGAGCACGGACGCGTCCGATTCAACCTGGGTACTCGGTTTCAACAAAGATGACGGCCCTGTTTCCTTCTACCTCTATGATCGAAGGACGAAGCACGGGACGTTTCTGTTCGACGAAGTGCCGGATCTGCGGAATTATGCGCTCGCGCGAATGGAGTCCATTTCTTTCAAGGCGCGGGACGGTATGGAGATTCCCGGCTACATCACCTATCCGGCGGGCAACAAACGTACGAACCTTCCACTTGTCCTGCTCGTTCGTCCGGATCCGTGGACGCGGGATTACTGGGGATTCAATCCCGAAGTGCAATGGTTCGCGAACCGGGGGTACGTGTGCCTGCAGATCAACTTTCGGGGCTGCCGGGGATATGGAAAGGATTTTTCGAACGCGGGAAAGAAGGAATGGGGCGGAGCGATGCAGGACGATCTGGAGGACGGGATCGCATGGGCGGTCGCCCGGGGCATCGCCGATCCGAAGCGAATGGCGATCTTCGGAAGCTCTTTCGGGGGTTACGCGGCGCTCGTTGCTTTGACCTCGACGCCCGATCTCTTCCGATGCGGCGTCGATGTATCGGGGCCGAGCGATCTTCTCGGCTGGCTCGACGCGAGGACCTCCGGACCCGGCGGCACCAAATCGATCGTGTATGATCTCGTCGGGGATCCGGGCACGGACGCCGATATGCTGCGGTCGCGCTCTCCTCTTTTTGCGGTGGACCGGATACGGGCGCCTCTCCTCATCATGCAAGGGGGACGCGATCAGCTCACGCCGAACGCCGACGCGGAACGAATCGTCGCCGCTCTCAAGAAGAACGGCGTTCCATACGAATATGTGTATTTCCCCGATGAAGGGCGGGGCATATCGAAACCGCAGAACCGTATGAAATTCGGGGAAACCGCCGAACGATTCCTCGCGAAATACCTCGACGGCTGCCGCAGGTAAGCGGTGCGCGGCCGCAGTATCGATTGCGTGGGGAGGAGGGAGCGACCATGAAACGGATCGTGCTTCTGGCCGTGGCGGCGCGTTTCGCGTCGAGCGGCGTTCTCCACGCCGATCCCCGGAAGAAATCGGTCGACGCGAATCTCACGAGGAAGCGAAAGAGTGGGCCAGGCCGGTCAAGGTGAATCTTTGCGTTCAATTACGGAGGTGGAATGATGTTCAAGGAGTTCAAGGAATTCGCCATGCGGGGGAACGTGATCGACATGGCGGTCGGCATCATCATCGGCGTCGCGTTCGGGGGGATCGTCCAATCTCTCGTGAAAGACGTCATCATGCCGCCGATCGGCATACTCCTCGGCAACGTCGATTTCGCGAACCTCTTTATCGTTTTGAAAGAGGGAACGGCCCCAGGACCGTACCCCTCCCTCGAAGTGGCGCAAACCGCCGGCGCGGTTTCCATCAATTACGGCGTCTTCGTGAATACGATCATCAACTTCCTGATCGTCGCATTCTGCATTTTCTTTATCATCCGTACCATGAACAAGCTCAAGAAACACGAGCCGGCGCCGGCAGTCGCGCCGACGACCAAAGAGTGCTCCTTCTGCTTCACGGCGATTCCGATCAAGGCGGTTCGGTGTCCGAACTGCACGTCGACCGTCAAGTAGGCGCGGAACGACCGTCCCGCGCGCACGGGGCGCATAACAGGATTCCAAGGTGATCCTTCACGCTCTCAAGGATTATTTTCTCTACCTCGGCATCGAGAGGCGGGCTTCCGAAGCGACCATTCGCGCCTATGAGGGAGATATAACACAATTCCTCGATTTTCTGCGCGATGAGCTTTCCCGGGAAGCCGGTTTTTCCGACGCCGATAACCTCGCCGTTCGTTCGTTTCTCGGCCGCCTGTCGCGCACGGGCTACTCGAAGCGGAGCATCGCGCGGAAGGTCGCTTCCCTCAAGAGTTTCTTCGCCTTTTGCATGAATCGCGGTTTGTGCGAGCACGATCCGACGAGGGGCGTGTCCGCTCCCCGGCTCGGCAGGGATCTCCCGGTGTTCGCGAGCGTCGCCGCGATGGAACGCATGATGAATCTGCCGCCGCTCGATTCCCGCAAAGGGCTGCGCGATCGGGCCGTGCTCGAAATGCTCTACGGGACCGGGATGCGCCTTTCCGAGCTCGTCGGGTGCACGATCGCCGCGTGCAATTTCGCGCAGGGCACCGTGACCGTTCTCGGAAAGCGGAATAAGGAACGGCTCCTGCCGCTCGGCGGCAAAGCCGCCGAGTATCTGAAGATCTATCTGCAGGACAGATTCGGCATTCCCGAATCGCTCTGGAGCAGCAGGGAGGGCTTGTACGGATTCCTCGGCGAGGGTATCCATGAGCCGCTCGTCGCGGGCAGGGGAACGGATCCCGTCAGCCGGCGCACGATCCAGCGTATCGTCCTCAAGTATCTCGAACATGCCGCGGCGCTGTCGCGGATGAGCCCGCACGTTCTCAGACACACCTTTGCGACGCATCTGCTGGACGCCGGCGCGGATTTGAGGGCAGTTCAGGAGCTTCTCGGGCACGCGAGCCTCTCGACGAC
Source organism: Candidatus Krumholzibacteriota bacterium (assembly GCA_041309505.1). Classification (GTDB taxonomy): domain Bacteria; phylum Krumholzibacteriota; class Krumholzibacteriia; order Krumholzibacteriales; family Krumholzibacteriaceae; genus SSS58A. The sequence continues at coordinate 5,470 of JBFYZM010000136.1, read as the reverse complement.
GCAGATTTACACGCATGTGACGACGGAGCGGCTGCGCGAGGTATACGAAAAGGCCCATCCGCGAGCGTGATTCGCGCGTATCGCCGTTTCGAATGCGGGCGGCCGCGAGGATAAACGAATTCTTGTGCAATTACCGGGAAGGCATTACTTTTTCCGTACGGGAAAAGCGCACTGTTCACCCCGGAATCGACCGTCGTTCACCACGACGATCCGGTGCGGTGCATTCTATACGAAGGAGCGTGTATGAAACTGTCCAAGAAAGATTTCCTCTCCATGCGCGAGTATTCGCGCGAGGAGCTCGAGACGATTCTCAAGCTCTGCGCGGTTCAGAAGCCGCTCGCGAGGGCCTTCCGCCTCCCGCAGAGCCATCCGGGGCGCGTGCTGGCGTGCATCTTTCATAAACCGAGCCTGAGAACGCGGCTTAGTTTCGAGATCGCGATGCGGCAGCTCGGCGGATCGAGCCTGTTCATCACGGACGCCGAGATCAAGATCGGGAGCCGCGAAGCGCCGAAGGACGTCGCGAAGGTTCTCTCGCGATACGTCGACGGGATCATGATACGGACGTTCGATCAGGGGCTCGTCGAGGATCTCGCCCGGTACGCAGACGTTCCGGTAATCAACGGGCTCACCGATCTTCTCCATCCGTGCCAGGTGCTCGGGGACGTTTTCACCGCCGTCGAGAGGTTCGGATCGATCGACGGCAAGAAGATCGTATTCGTGGGAGACGGGAACAACGTCGCGCGCAGCTGGCTCGAGGCGGCTGCGAAGTTCGGATTCAAGTTCGTCCTCGCCGCTCCCGACGGGTTCCAGATCGACGATTCATTCATCGCCTCGACGCGTGCCGGGGGGAAGGTGGATTACGAATGGATCGTCGATCCGCGTGAAGCGGTGCGCGGCGCCGACGTCGTCTACGCGGACGTCTGGACGAGCATGGGGCAGGAGGCCGAGAAGGAGCGGCGCCTCAAGGCGTTCAAGAGCTACCAGATCAACGACGATCTGATGAAGCTCGCGAGTCGCACGGCGATTTTCATGCATTGCCTGCCGGCGCATCGCGGGGAGGAAGTGACCGATTCCGTGATCGACGGTCCGCAGTCGGTTGTGTACGAGGAGGCGGAAAACAGGCTCCATATCCAGCGGGCGATCATCGCGCTTCTCGTGCCCGGAGAGTGATCGGGGAAGCGCCCCCGCGGGTGCTCGGGCGCTTCGGCGCGAAAGGGGCTGCAGAGATGTCTGAAGCTGGGCGGACGTCCGCCGGCAAAGTTCTGATCGCCTGTGCCGGGGCGCTCCTTGCCGCGTGCGCAGTTCAGGAACCTCCTCCGGGGGGCCCGGAGGACAGGATTCCTCCATCGGTCGTCTCGACCGTTCCGCGGGAGGATTCCGCCGGCGTCGCACGCGACGCCGCGCCTGTTTTCTTCTTCAACGAGAAGGTCGACCCCGCGAGCTTCAAGAACAGGATATTCATCTATCCGCCCGTCGAGTTCGACCGGCTTCGCGTGAAGGGAGAACGTCTCGAGATCGCTTTCCGGGGGCTTTTGCCCGAAACGACCTTCTGCATTCTCCTGGGATCGGGGATCAGGGATTACCACCGCGTCGAGAGCAAGCGAAGCTTCATGCTGTATTTCTCGACGGCCGACTCGATCGCCCGGGGCGAGATATCCGGGATCGTGCTCTACAAGGAAAAGCCCGATTCCGCCGGAGTGGCGGAGCTCTTCGAAGTCGCGGGCGACTCGGCGACCGACGTGCGCTCGGCGAAACGCTCGCGTGTCGCGTTCTCCGGAAGAGACGGCAGATTCGTTCTGCGGGCGCTTCCCGCCGATGGTTCGCGGTTTCTCCTGCGCGCGTTCATCGACACCGACGGCGACGCGCGCTGTTCGGAAGGGAAGGAATTCTCCACGCTCCGGCCCGATACGATCGTGCTCGACCGGCTCCGGCCGATTCGCGAGGATATCCGCATCGTGATCATCGATCCCAAGGAGCCGGGCGCCGTCGACGGCCGCATCGTCAACGAAACCGCCTTCCGGGACGCTCCTACGCTTCGACTCGCTCCCGTGGCCCGCGGTGTGCAGCCGCTCGTCGCGCGGACGGATACGACGGGGTCTTTTATCTTCTCGAAGGTGCCTCCCGGCGAGTATACGGTGAGCGCATTTATCGATCTCAAACCTGATTCGATATGCGGCGCCTACTATGATGCCGCCGATTCTACGCGGGCCCTCGACGAGCCGTGCGTGAAGCTTCCCGATACGCTCACGATCAAGCCGGGGGAGCGCAGGACGCTCGATCCCCTGACGCTCAAGTAAGGGAGGGGCGGCGTGGAAATACCGTTTATGAAGATGCACGGCGCCGGCAACGATTTCATCATGATCAACGACATGGACGCTCGGCACGCGCTTTCGCCTGAAGCGATCGCCGGGATATGCTCGAGACGGCGCGGCGTCGGGGGGGACGGGCTGATTCTCATTCGTCCCGCGCAGAACGCCGACTTCGCGATGCGCTATTTCAACAGCGACGGGGGAGAGGCCGACATGTGCGGAAACGGCGCCCGATGCGCCGCGGCGTTCGCGTTCGAGGCGGGGATCGCCGGTAGAACGATGTCATTCGAAACCAGGTCGGGAATCGTGGGAGCGGAGATGCTGGAGGAGGGAGTTCGCGTCTCCATCGGCGACGTGTGCGCCCTGAAGCTCGAAATGAGGATCGCCGCGACCGATCGCCCCGTTCATTTCGGCATCTGCGGCGTTCCGCACGCCGTGATCGTCGTGGAGGACGTTCGAGCGCTGCCGCATGAGGAATTCGTGCGCTTCGCCGCTCCCGTGCGGAGGGATCCGGCCTTCGGCGGGGCAGGAGCGAACGTCAATATCGTTTCGGTCCCGGACAGGGGGCGATGCGCGTATCGAACGTTCGAGCGCGGCGTGGAGGACGAAACCGACGCGTGCGGCACGGGAGCCGTCGTGATCGCGGCGGTCATCTCGCATCTCGGGCTCGCCGATCCCCCGATCCGCTGCACGACCGGGGGTAACGATATCCTCGACGTAGCCCTCGAGAAGACTCGCGAGGGCGCCACCGGTTGTCTCCTCACCGGCCCCGTCGCCGTCTCGTTCCGTGGGACGTACCGCAGCGAGGGTTGAGAGCGTCCATGAAGCGTCTCGCCTGCATCGTGTTCATCACGTGCGCCGTCTGTCTGTGCGCGGCCGCGGGCGCGTTCGCGCAATATCCCTTCGGAAAAAACAAGGTGATATACGCTCCGAAGGACTGGAAGGTCATCGAGACGCCGCATCTCGATATCTACTATTACCCGGACGAGCTTCCCGTGGCCGAATTCGTCGCGAGTCTCGCGGAGAGTTCCTACGCCGAGCTCTCTTCCTTCTTCGCGGTGGATTTCGAATCGAGGATTCCCGTTATTCTCTACGGGACGCATCACGACTTCAAGGAAACGAACGTCACCCCGTATCTCGTCTCCGAATCGACCGCGGGCTTCACGGAATTTATCAAGGGACGGATCGCGCTTCCGTTCGCCGGATCCTATCCGAAGCTCAAGAAGGTGTTTCGCCATGAACTGACGCATGCGTTCATGCTGGAGAAGCTTCGGGTTGTGATGACGGGACACCGGCATCTGAATTACACGGAGCCGCCCCTCTGGTTCACCGAGGGGCTGGCCGAATACTGCGCCAATCGAGGTCTCGACGCCGAGGCGCACATGTTCCTCCGCGACGCTGTGACGAGCGATCTCCTGTATTCTCTCGACGAGATTTGGAGGATTCAGGGCACCTATCTCATGTACAAGGAGGGGGAAAGCGCCGTTCATTACCTCTCGACGAGATTCGGCGAGGAATCGATACGGCTCATACTGGAAAGCTGGTGGAAGAGCGATCGATTCGACGTCATTCTCGAAAAAACGATCGGAATGCATCTCCGAAGACTGAGCGACGATTGGCGCGAATCTTTGCGGAGGAGATACTGCCCCGCCGTCCTCGGCCGCCGCAAGATCGGCGAGCTCGGAGACGCGCTCGCGTCGGGGGAACCTGTTTTCGAGATTCATCCCGCATGCGACCCGCGAACCCGGACAAACCCCCGGCTGTTCTGCATCGGATACGATAGAGGAGCCATTAACGTTCTCGAGCTGAAACAGAGCGGCCGCGGCGAATGGCGCCGGGAGATATTCGTCCGCGGCGGCCAGTCCAGCGCATTCGAGTCGATACCGCCTCTTCGCAGCCTCATTTCGGTCAGGGGCGATACGCTTCTGTTCGTCTCGAAAGCGCACGCGCGGGACGTGATCTATCTGTACGACGTCAGCCGAAAACGCGTCCTGCGAAAGTTCTCGATCGCGGACGCCCGGATTCTCAACTCGCCGAGCCTCTCCCCGGACGGGGAATCGGTCGCGTTTTCCGCGATCGACGCGTTCGGGAAATCGGATCTATTCGTATACCATCTCGCGCAGGAGACGTACGAGCGGCTCACTGACGATTACTATGACGACGTGACTCCCGATTGGCATCCGTCGAAGGGCGTGCTCGTCTTCAGCTCGGACCGCTGCAGCGAGAAACGCGAAAACGCCTACGCGCTCTATACGATCGATACGGAGACGCGCGAGATCGTGTCTCTGACGGGGGACGGGGCGCGGGATGTCGATCCGCGATGGCTCCCCGACGGGAAGGGAGTGCTGTTTTCCTCGGACAGGGATGGAGTCCCCGATATCTTCCTGCTGCGCGACGGCCGGCTTGAGCGTCAGACGAACGTTCTCGGCGGCGTGTTCAATCCATATCCGTGCGACGACGGCGCGTCGTTCCTCTGCGCCTCATATGGAGAAGGGACGTATCGATGCTACCGCGTGCCGATACGGGAAGGAACGGCGGTCGCCGCTGCCTCGCCGACTGCCCCGTGCGCCGGCTGGCAGCCGGAGCTCCCCGCGGGTGCGGAGGATTTCGCGAAGAAGGATTACAAGATCAAGCTCGGGATCGATCTCATAGGGGCGACGTTTTCCGTCGATCCCGATTTCGGCAGCTCGGGAAACGGCGCGCAGCTGTTCTTCACCGATATGCTCGGCAACCACGAGGTCATCGTGCTGTTCGGAAGCGCGTCCGACAGCTTCGACGATTTCCTCAACCGGATCAATGTCGCCGTAACGTACGTCAATCTCTCCCGTCGTCTCAATTACGCGGTGGGCGCCTTTCATCTCGCGAGCTACATCGGAAGCCCGTACGATCTTTTGAGGTATGAGAGGCGGTACGGCGTCCTCGGCGCCGTTATCTATCCTTTTTCATCTTTCAGCCGCGTCGAGCTCTCGACCGTCGTCAAGGGTATCGAACGCGACGAGGATATTTCCTTCCGCGGGCTCGAGAGCGGACGGGGATGGGTTCTTTCGAACTTCATCTCCTATACCTTCGATAACATCGTATGGTACATCGGCGGCCCCCTCAGCGGACGCAGGCTCAACGTCGCGATCGGAAGGACGTCGGATCTCACCGGAGACGGTTAC
>JBFYZM010000135.1:0-6484 GCA_041309505.1 Candidatus Krumholzibacteriota bacterium | reverse complement strand
TTCCGGACGCCGCTCGTTCCGCTGATACCGCTCCTCGGAATCGCCATGTGCGTGTATCTGATGCTCGGCCTTCCGTGGGCTACCTGGCTTCGCTTCGGCCTCTGGCTCGCCGCGGGGCTCGTGGTATACTTCGCCTACGGATACCGGCACAGCCTTCTGAAGAAACGCAGCTAGCCGCTAGAACGCGATACCGACGTTGACGAGCCGGATCGTCGGAAGCGTCGCCGATACGTCCAGATCCTCGAGATCCCCGCCGAAATAGCGCACCGCCCCGATGCCGAGGCTCAAGGCAAACCGTTTCGGACGCCCGATGAGCCACGTGTATCCGATATCGATGCCGAACCCGAACGCGGATCCCGTGGAGGAGATCCCTTCATCATCTTCTTTCTTGACGCCCGTCATGCCGAACCGGGCGCCGAAGAAGAATCCCTCGGGCGCTATGCCCGCCGGGTAGTACCGGTAGAACACGTTCCCGCTCGTGTAGGAATCGTCGTCGAGCGTCAGGTACGATGCGGTGGCTCCGATCGTGCCGCTCGGCATGATCACGCGCTCATATTCGACGTTCCACCAGGCGAACATGTCGAGAATCGGATTCGTCGAGATGACGTTCAATCGAGCGGGGGGCGCCGCTGCGCCTTCCTCCGCGGCATACCCGGGACCCGGGGCCGCGACAAAGAGACAAGCCGCAAGAAGAAATGCCGAAAACAGTGATCGTCTCATACCCTTTCCTCCCGTTTCCGAAGGCCTTGTTCTCGAGGAACGCATAATGAAGTTATCTTGAGAGAGAACATGAGAGACGGGTAGCTGTCAACAGCGTAATGCCACACGCGCCGCCGTCGATCCGCTCCGACCCCGGATCGTGGCCGACAAACGAATAGGCGGGAGGGTCGCTCCCGCCTATCCGCTCGACGCACATCGATCAATCCGGGAAAGCTTCCGCTCTCATTTGGGGGTAGCCGGCACATCCCACAACGAGCGCCGGCCGAGCTATGAGCCGTTCCCTTCTTGTGGTGACATTATATCGAATTAATAACTATTTGTCAAGAGAGCAGCGAAGAACGCGACATTCGCAATCCATTATTATTGAATGAATTACGTGCTTCTTTGGGGGGGGTATCTCAGGCCCGCTCTATGCATGGATTCGCTCTCAAGGGACCTCTCTCTCGCGCTTGTGAAGGAATCCAGGAGGAATCAACGTGAAAAACGTATTGATATTGCTTCTGTTGGCAGTTATCGCGGTGGGCGGATGCGGCAGGGAAGACAGTCCCGTGAACACGCCGACACCCGATCCCGTGACGCCCGATGCGTCGATCGTCGTGGCAAATTGCGCCGTGCTCCAGGCGGCCGTCGAACAGTTCGCCGGGGAGAACGACGGAGTCTATCCTGAGGACGTAGACGCTGATACCTCGCTTGCGGGGCATACCCTTATCGAGCTTCTGCCCGATGGCGGCTTCGAGAATCCTTTCACCGGGATCCCATCTGCGCCAGTGAACGGCGCCGCGGATAGTCCCGGTGAAGTCGGTTACGCGAGTGTCGCTGAGGACGAATGGAACGTCGGCTACATAGTCACCGGCTTCGGCGCGGAGGCGCTCATCGCCTCGCTCTCGAACCTCGGCTCGGCGGAAGAGGCGAAGGTGATAGCAAACTGCTTCATCGTGAGGCAGGCGGCGGAGGGCATGTTCGAAGAACACCATGTGTACCCGTTCGAGATCGACTCCAGGTATTGGAGGCGCCTCCACCTGGCGAATCCCCTCGTCAATCCCTACACGGACCTCATGGAATACCCTTCCGGTCGCACCGCGATTTCGCCCGGCGAGATCGGGTATGTGGCGATATTGCAGGACGACGCTCCGATCGGATACGTCGTGACCGGTTGCGGTGAGGGCTCCGTAATATTCGCTCTCTCGAACCTCGAGTACTCGCGCGAGGAGGAGATTGTCGCATCCGATTGCCGGACGCTTCAGCGATCTGTCGAGGATTATCCGGACACACACGGCGGTCTCTATCCCGCTGCGGCGGAATGCTCGCCGGGCGTGACATACGAGACGATACGAATAAATGGATGGAACGTCGGATACCGGATCGCCGGCTCGGCCCGGGGCTCGGAGTTCATCGAGATGGGGACCTCTCCTCAAGAAGCGAGGGTGCGGTTGAATTGCCTCCTGCTGAAGCTGGCCGTGGAGGAATCCACGGCTCAGAACGAGGGGCTATATCCCGAGAGCGTGGATAAGGACAGGATCCCCGGCGGGAGTGTCATCGATCTTCTCCCGAGAGATCATCTGCTCGATAACCCGTTTACGGGACTGCGCGAAAGCCCCGTGAATCGCTCGGCCGCGCGCCCCGGCGAGATAGGCTACGCGGCGATTCCCGAGTATCGGCCGCTGAATGGCCGGCACGTCCCTCCCGGCTATGTTATAACAGGTTTCTTGAATGACGCCAGGCAGGTCGTCGTCACGAACCTCGCGATCTGCGCGATCGACGCGATCGTGATGTCCCATTGCAGGACGGTGCAGCTCGCCGTCGAGGAGTTCGCCGCGCGCAACAACGGTATCTATCCAGCGGATGTGGGGAGCGACATAGACGCGTACGGGGAGACCGTTGTCGATCTTCTGCCGCGCGAAGCGTTTCTGATAAATCCGGCGACGTGGGCCGCTACGGAACCCGTCGACGGTTGGGCCGCGAATCAAGGCGAAATCGGCTACATGCCGAATTGTTCCGGCGGCGTCAACCTTGGCTCCACAATAACCGGAACGGGCGCGGATTTCACGACGATCATGTTCATATCCAGGGATCCTCTCGACGCGTTCTAGTGCCCGGCGTCTCTCTCGTCAGGTCGCTTCGTTTCGGAGCCGGGGCCCGCGCCCGGCTCCATCGATTTTCTGCCGACGCCGCGAGGCGGGTCGATTTCCAAAAAAACGGTTTACATCCGAATCCTGGACGCCATAATGGAAGGCAAGCATCAGAGGCCCGCATACGATATGAATATGGCGAAAGCAACAACAAAAGCGAAACGCCGGACGCCGGCAGCGAAACCACACGCGACGGATATCCGCCCCGCGAGCGAAACGGATCCTTCCAGAGAGATCATCGAGACTTTCCCCCTCCCGATCTTCGAGGCCGACCTCGAAGGAAGAATCGTCGTCGCGAACGCGCGTGCCCTCGAGATGTACGGCTATGCGCGCGAGGACCTGGAGCGGGGAATCCCCATGTTCGATGCGATAACCCCTTCCGACAGATCTCGTGCCGTGAAGATACAGCACAACATCATGGCCGGCGCGCGGTCCCCGGGCAACGAATACATGGCGCTCCGCAAGGACGGGAGCACCTTTCCGGTCATCATCTACGCTTCTCCGATCGTGCGGGACGGACGAATCGTCGGGCTCAGGGGAGTCGTCGTCGACATCAGCGATCGTAAACGCTCCGAGGAGGCGCTTCGGGAAAGCGAGGAGCGATTCCGGAACATCGTCGAAAAAGGCGCCGACATGTTCTATGTGCATTCATGCGACCACGTCTTCACCTACCTGAGCCCCCAGGTCGAGAGGATCCTCGGTTACAGGCCGGAAGAAGCCCTCATGCGATGGACGGATCTCGTCTCGGACCATCCGGTCAACGCGCGCGCGATCGAGCTTACCCAGAGAGCCATCGAAACGGGCGAGCGCCAGCCGATGTACGAAGCGGAGCTCGTCGCCAAGGACGGCCGCCGGGTGTGGTTCGAGGTCGACGAGGCGCCGGTCGTGCAGGACGGGAAGACCGTATGCATCGTGGGCGCGGCCCAGGACATAACGGATCGAAAGGCCGTTCAGAGGGAGCTCCAGAAGCTCAGCGCGGTCGTCCATAGCACGAGCGAGCTCGTCAACCTGGCCACGCTCGACGGAAAGATGATCTTTATCAACGAGGCGGGCGGGAAGATGCTCGGTATTTCTCCCGACAGAGTGCATGATTTCCGGATAGAGGATGTTATCCCCGCGACCCATAAGGATTTATTGCGGTCCCGGATCATTCCGGCTCTCCTGAAGGGAGGACGGTGGGAAGGGGATCTTCAATACAGAAACATCGTGACGGGAGAGATCACCGACGTTCATGCGCTCGCGTTCGCGATCCGCGATCGAGTCAGCGGAGCGCCGCTCTATTTCGCGAACGTATCGCGCGATATCACCGAGCGCAAGCGTGCATTGGACGCTCTGAGGGAGAGGGAAGCGAAGCTCGACAGCCTCTTTCGAGTCGCTCCGATCGGTATCGGTGTCGTCGTGGACCGGGTCATCATGGAAATCAACGACAGGATCTGCGAGATGACGGGGTACTCGAAGGAGGAGCTCGTCGGAAAATCGGCGAGGATGCTCTATGCGACCGAGCAGGAGTTCGATTACGTCGGCCATGAAAAGTACCGGCAGATAGCCGAGAAAGGCTCCGGATCGGTCGAAACGCGGTGGCGGCGCAAAGACGGCGTCATGATCGATATCCTTCTCAGCTCGTCGCTTCTCGTCGCGGGCGACTTCTCGCGCGGCGTGACGTTCACCGCCCTCGATATCACCGAGCGGAGGCGCGGCGAGGACGCGCTGCGAGCGAGCGAGAAGAGATACTGCCGGCTCATCGAGATGCTCCAGGAGGGAATCTGGACGATCGACGCCGAAGCGAGCACCACCTTCGTCAATCCGCGCATGGCAGAGATGCTCGGTTACACGGTCGAGGAGATGCTCGGGAAGCACCTGTTCTCGTTCATGGACGATCGCGGGGTGGAGGAATGCAGGCGGCTTCTCGATCGCCGCGTGAGGGGCGTCAAGGAACAGCACGATTTCGAATTCATCCGGAAGGACGGAAAGCGGATCTTCGTGCTGATCGAAACGGCGCCGCTGGCGGATGAAAACGGCGTCATCGTCGGCGCCATAGCCGGCGTCCAGGATCAGACCGAGCGCAGGCGCACGGAGGAAGAGCGGCGGATGTTCGAATCGCGGATGCAGGAATCGCAGAAGCTCGAGAGCCTCGGCATGCTCGCGGGGGGCGTCGCGCACGATTTCAACAATATACTGCTCGCCATTCAGGGGAACCTCGAATTCGCCGTCGCGAGCCTGCCGCCGGAGGCGCCCGCGCACGAGAGCCTCGCCGAGGTGGAACGGGCGGCGAAGCGCGCCGCGGATCTGTGCCGGCAGCTTCTCGCTTATTCGGGGAAGGGACGTTTTGCGATCGGATCGCTCAGCCTTTCGCGCGCCGTCGAGGAGACGGCGCAGATGCTCGCCGTATCGATCTCGAAGAAGGCCGATCTGAGATTCGATCTCGCCCCCGATCTTCCCCTGATCGAAGCGGACGAGACGCAGATCCGGCAGGTCATCATGAATCTCATCATCAACGCTTCCGAGGCGCTCGGAGAGGAGAGCGGCGCGATCTCGGTGTCCGCCGGCACGACGGCGTGCGATCGCGCGCACCTGAACGGAATGATCAACGGCGAGAAATTGCCCGAGGGCCGGTACGTGTTTCTCGACGTGGCCGATACGGGATGCGGGATGGACGAGGAAACGCTGAGGAAGATGTTCGATCCGTTCTTCACGACGAAGTCCGCGGGGCGGGGCCTCGGGCTCCCCGTTATTCTCGGTATCGTGCGAGGGCACGGCGGGGCGATCGGAATCCGCAGCGAACAGGGGAAAGGCTCCGCTTTTCGGCTGATCTTTCCCGTGTCGGCGAGCACGGTCGAACATATCGACGAAAGCCTCGCGCGGGTCGCCGGATGGCGGGGGAGCGGAACGGTGCTGCTCGTCGACGACGAGGAAATGGTGCGCTCCGTAGCGAAGCGCATGCTCGAACATCTCGGTTTCGATGTGCTTCTCGCCCCGGACGGGGTCGAGGCGCTCGAGATCTTCCGCGCCCGCCTCGGGACGATTTCGCTCGTGATCCTCGATCTCACGATGCCGCGCATGGACGGGATCGAAACGCTCGCCGCGCTGCGCGGCATCTCGGACGACGTGACGGTTATGCTGTCGAGCGGCTACAGCGAGCATGAGATATCGAAGCGCTTCGCGGGGAGGGGTTTCTCGGGCTTCATCGAAAAACCGTACCGGATCATCGAGCTCGGCGACAAACTGCGGAACGTGCTCGGGGCGAGGGCGCATGGCGTCGTCGAGACGTAAGGGCGCCGCGCGAAGAGGAGTCTCCGGCGACGGATTCCGGCGAATCGCGCTCGTCGTGTTCGCGCTCGCGCTCGTCGTGCGGCTCGTCTATCTCGGCGAGATCGCGAAGAGTCCCACCTTCCACGTGCCCATCATCGATGCGGCGAGCTATGACCAGCACGCCCGTCTCCTCGTCGAGAAGGGGATCTTCTATCAGCGGTTCTTCTGGCAGGGGTTCCTCTATCCGTTCTATCTCGCCGTCGTCTATTTCTTCACGGGCGGCTCGATGCTGGGGGCGCGGTTGATCCAGATTCTGCTCGGCTCGCTCCTCTGCGCGCTCGTTTTCCGGCTCGGCGCGCGGCTCTTCGACCGGCGCACGGGCGTCG
>JBFYZM010000134.1:0-3487 GCA_041309505.1 Candidatus Krumholzibacteriota bacterium | reverse complement strand
TCTAGCTTCCGGGAGACGTATGCATCTCAGGGCTGCAAACATGTGAGTTGGATTAATGAGGAAGCTGCTTCTTGCATTCGCAACGGCTCTCCTGATACCAGGGATGCTGGGTGCGGCGATGCCTGGAGTGTATTCCGGCATGCCATCCGGTATGGCGGATTCGCCGGCGTCGTTCTCGTTTTTATCAGGTCCGCATCCCGGTAACGGGGAGCTTTGCGGAGCGTTCACGCCTGAAAACGAGCTCGTTCCGGTCGCGCAAGAAGCAATCTGGGGTGCGATCGAGTCTTTGTACGTAATGGGTTAAGGGCTTGTGGCTGGATGGACGGAAACGTTTCATCCAGCCACCCTGAACCCGCGAAGTGAAGTAAGGTAGTTCGGTTAGTGTTTCGAGTCATTAGAGAGGAGGCCACAATGAAGAAGGCGTTGCTAATTGCTGCTGCGGTTATGTTCGTAGCGACTTCCGTGTTCGCACAGCCGCTTCCGGCGATCGGTTACATCGGTGTCTACGCGGACGGCGATCACCTCATCAACAACATTTGTCCGCCCGCGTACTCGCCTTTCGACGCTTGGATCTGGATCCTTCCGAGCGAGGACGGCATGCAGGCGGCCGAGTGGGCAGTCTCGTTCCCGGGGAATGTCGTTACAACCTTTACCGCCCAGCACCCGAACATCACCGTCGCTCTCGGCACGCTCCCGACGGGCATCAGCGTAGCGTTCGGTGAGGGTCAGTGCAACATGGGTTGGGTATGGACGCATCACCTCAGCATGCTGGCGCTGGCTGCGATTCCGGCGAAGATCGAGATCATTCCGCATCCGACAACTCAGCCGCCGGCGTATCAGGTAGCGACCTGCGAGCTCGGTTACCCGCTCCAGCCGCTCATATACTTGACGCCTCTGTATCTCTGCACCGTTCCGGATGGTGAACTGGGTGTGCAGCAGACCAACTGGGGAGCGATCAAGAGCTTGTTCTAAAGCCTGCAGCGCTGCAGCGACCTGATCGTTTCAGGGAGCTGCGCAGCGGGAACAGGAGGGGGTTCTCTGCAAGGCAGAGAACCCCCATTTTAGAAGAAGGGGGTGGTGGAGGCAGGAAGAGACAGCAATCGCTCGGAAGAGTTGTGACGCATGACATCACTCAGCAACGTGGGTTTGCTAGTTTGAGGAGGACAATCCGATGAAGAAAGCGATTCTTCTCGTAGCAGCGATCATATTCGTAGCGAGTTCCGTGTCCGCTCAGCTTCCGCCGGTCGGCTATATCGGCATTTTCAAGGATGCGACACACAATACGGATCCGGGCGCCAATGTCATTTGCCCGGCTCCGTACTCACAGTTCCAGGCCTGGATATGGATTCTCCCGCCCGCGACCGGCATGCAGGCGGCCGAGTGGGCAGTCCTGTTCCCGGCGACGACCGTTACGCTTCTCACCACGCAGCACCCGAACATCAGCGTCGCTCTCGGCACGATGGCCACCGGCATCAGCGTGGCGTTCGCTGAAGGCGCCTGCAATATGGAATGGGTTTGGACGCATCAGCTCCAAATGATGTCGCTGGGCGCAGCCCCCTGCAAGATCGAGATCATCAAGCACCCGACGACGCAGCCTCCGGCGCATCAGGCGGCGACCTGCGAGCTCGGTTACCCGATCGTGCCGCTTATTAACTTGACCCCCCTGTATCTCTGCATGGACGGTTCCGTGGGCGTCCAGGAAACCAACTGGGGAGCGATCAAGAGCTTGTTCTAAGTTCTCTCGTTACACTCGGTGGTTAGTGTGAAAACGATGGGGATCCCCGAGGATCCCCATCGCCGTCAATAGGCATCGCATCGAAGCGGGTAGGCATCATGAAACACGCCACTCTTCTGACGGCGACAATCGTCGCGATCCTCGCGGGTTCGACGGACGCGAAGCTTCCCCCGCGGGGGAATATCTCGCTCTATGCCGACGGGCTTCGCTCGCACAGCGCATACTGCGCGGTTCCCTGGGGCTATTCGGTCGCGAAGATCGAGATGTGGGTTTGGTGCCAGCCGGGCGAAAACGGGCTTCGGGGCGTCGAGTGCGCCGTCGCCTATCCGTCGAACGTGGTGGCCGACCGGGTGACGTACAACAGCGACCTTGCGGCGAGACAGGGGACCCTGCTCGACGGGATATCGGCCGGGTTCGGGACGTGTCAATGGGACTGGGTCTGGGTCGCGCATCTAACGCTCTACATGAGCTCGCTCGATCAGACGTACCTCGAGGTCGCGCCGCATCCGGCTGTCGGATTCTTCCGGTTCTTCAACTGCGGCGAGGGGAATCCGGCGGAGCCGTGCCTGAAGGGGACGAATCTACCGCTGAACGCCGCGGCTCCGTGCCTTCCGCCCGAGACGGCCATCGGCGCCGGAAGATCGACCTGGGGAGCCGTGAAGAGTCTTTTCGGCGGATAGTGGACGAACGCCTGGCGGACGGGCGTCGCGTCCCGGCCGGGCCTTCGTTTTTCGCTTGTTTTTTTCTCTTTCGGCAAATAGCTTTCAGTAGCGGGTCATGGATACTGTGCTGCCCCTTGTTCCTCGGACGACGACACCCCTGGAGACGAGGTGAATCTCTTTGAGAAAGCCTGATCGAATTCGGCCTGTATTTGTTTTCGTACCGGCCTTGCTCGTCATCCTGGCTCTCGCGGGAGCGGCCACAGCCCGCGAGGAGGGAGTGCGCCTCGTTTCATCCGCCGGAAGCGCCGTCACGTTCGAAGTGACGGTTCCCGGGGCCCGCGTGGTTCCCGCGCCCGGGGGCGCGGTCAGGCTCGTGATCGAGGGATACGGGACCTTCTCCCCGCCGGGCGCCGTGGAGCTTCCCGGCAGGACCTTTCGTGTCGCGATTCCGCGGTACGGCGATCCTCGCGTTTCGGTGACGGTGCTCGAAGAGGAACGGCTCGGGCCGTTGAATCTCGTCCGCGTGCCGGGCGAGCGATTCATCGAGGGAGAAAACGGCGTTCCGGTCACGGAACAGTACAATACCCCCGATCCATGGGCGAACGGCGGGGGATTGCCGCTCTACGAGGCGCTCGCGGCGTCGTTCATGGGCCGCCAGAGAGTTCTGCCGATCAGGATCAATCCGCTCGTGCTCGACGCAGGGGGCGCGCGGCTCGTCCGCAGGCTGTCGGTGACGGTGAGCTTCGGGACCGCGGGGGCACTCTCCGGGACGGACGTTCTCGGGCAAGCTCCTCTCTCGGGCGCGTGGAAACGGCTCTATGACGAGCTTCTCGTCAATCCCGGCGACGCGGCGAGCTTCCGGAAGCCGCTCGATATGACGCGCGCGACCGCGGCCGCCGCTGAGGCGGGCAAGAAGCTCAAGATCCGGATTCCCGAGACGGGCGTCTATTACATGAGCGCCGATTCTCTCATCGCGGCCGGGCTGTCGGCGGGGCTCGCGACGGGAGAGCTCGCGCTCAGGAAATACTACTACGACGAGACGAGCCCCGATCTTCTCAGAACCGTCGACGTGCCCCTCTTTTTCGTCGAG
>JBFYZM010000133.1:0-4495 GCA_041309505.1 Candidatus Krumholzibacteriota bacterium | reverse complement strand
CGCCCGCGATGTCGCGCACATTTTACCGGACGAATAATTCGATGAGAATGATCCCGACGACGAGGACGGCCGCGTAGCACATAAGGCGCTTTCGGGATATGGCCTTCGCCGGAGTTTTCGGATCCGCATGATGCTCGTTCTTCTCGACGTCCCCGATCGCCGTCATGCAGAATCCGCAGCGCGTCTCATCCTCTTTCATCGGGAATCCGCACCAGCGGCATGCAAGCTTGCCGTTGGCGGTTGCAGCGGGCCCCGCGGGGCTCGCGGCGGATGCGGACTGCGGCGCGGCGCCTTCCGTTTCGACGATTTTTCCCCTGCCGCCGGCTTCGTCGATGAGCGCGAGGATGCTCTCCGCCCGCGCGCGGCCCCGGCCGGACCAGATCGTCGCGGGCAGAGCACGCACGACATGCTTCATTTTCGAAAGGGGAGTTCTTGTCAGGAGCGAGAATTTGATCGCGAAGGAGTCGGCCGTTTCGATTCCCGAGGTGATATCCTCGAGAATGACCCGGTACGACTTCCGCCCGTCGAGCGGCTCCCGGGGATCCGTCGGGTCATGCGTGGCCGTTTTTTCCGCATCGGGACCGGAAGACATCTCAACACCTCGGTACAAACCGAGGCGAAATGTTGCACCTTCCGTGCCAACGACGCGAAATCAATGCGCGCTTCGCACGAAGGCGCACACGCTTTCCGTTCGCCATCCCTCGAAATCAGAGGTATCGACCGCCGAAACCTTGTAGCAGTAAGGGAGGTTTCCGATGAGCAGCGAATCGATAAAAACGGTATCGCTCGTCGTGCCGATGAGCTGGATCATGTCATACGACTCGAAGTACTCGTATACTCTGAACTCGCTGATCGACGCGCGATCGATCGCCGGATAGCTCCACGTGATCGTGCTCAGCTCTTCGCCGCCGGTCACGACGAGATTCGTCGGCGTCGGAGGCGGATCGTACGCGAAACCCGTCGGGAGAGCCCGATGATCCGTGCTGCATGAAACGCACAGTGCGACGATCGCTCCGAGCGCGTACCAGGTGAACGTCCTCATTTTCATCTCCTTGTATCAGAATGAAAGAGATCCGGTCACGAGAAAACCGTCCGATCGCGGCGATATCGAGATGGGCGGCTCCCCTTCCGGATCGAAGAGAATCATATCCACGACGTTCACGGCCCATATTCCGACGGCCGCATACAGCATCGTCCGCCGCAGTCCGTTCAGATCCTCCGCGCTGTTCCATCGCTCGTGCATGATCGTATGCTCGCCGACGGCGTCCCCGATGTAGGTCGCGTGCAGATACGAAGCTCTCGCGCGATCATATTGCTCCACGGCGCGGTTGTACTGGATATCCGCGATCACGAGCGTCGTGAGCGCGACGAGCTCGCCGCTCATGAAAAGCGCCCCGCGCCCATAGTGTCCCGCGCGCACCTGCCCCCACCCGGGCACCATTGCCGAATACCATACGTTTTCCCCGCAGCGCGCCTCGGTCGACGCGAATGCGCTCACGGCGATCATCAGCAGGAATATCGCGATTCGTCGCATCTCCAACCCTCCTCCGCCGGCCATGCGCGTCCCGCCGGCATTTCCTCGAGTATTTTTCCGCGTCGGTTTCTCCATTCGATCTTTTCGTCGCTTCACGCCGAGCCGATCGCCTTCGGCTCGGGCACGTCATCCGCTATCGTATCATCGACCTCCACCTTCTCCTTCTTGCCGAGCTCATGGAGCATAACGCTTCCCCCGACCGCCACCGCCACGTACGTCGTGAGCAGCCGCCACAGGACGACGTAGAATCCGATGAGCCCCTTCGAACCGATCGAGGACATGAGGGCCGCGGAGCTGAGCTCCGCGGCGCCGCTTGCCCCGGGGGTCGGGAAGAAATAGTTGATGAGAATGATAACCATCTGAAGGAGCGCCACGTCGATGAACGACGCGCGCATCCCGAGGCTTCGCACGATCACGTACGCGACGGCGAATTTCGAAACGAAGCACGCTGCGCTGATGAGGATTCCGGCGACGAAGATATGAAAATGCTTCCGCGAGTAGTGAATGAGCTGCCGGTGGCACCGATCGATCGCGTCGATCGCGCCGTTCGCCCGGCTCCCTATCCGCAGGTAGTCCTTCTTCCGCATTCGCGACGCGATGCGGACGATGATCCGCGAAAGCTCGCGATAGAATCCGGGATACGCGAGCGCAAGGATCATGAGGATCGCCACCAGGAGAAAGAAGATCATACCGACGTTGAAGAGATGGAGAAGGTACCCCTGGGAGAACGGCAGGCTCCCCCTGAACAGGAGCATGCCCGCCCCCGCGATGATGAGAAAAAACGTGGTGCTGAAGAACGTCATGAGGCTTGCGGAGGTCGCCTCCACGGCCGGCATCCCCCCGACGTAGAGCATATAGATCTGCGCAGGCCCGCCGCCCGTTTGCGAGGGCGTGATCGATCCGAGAAAATAGTTCGCGAGATTCGCTTTCACGCAGGTCTTGAAGCGGATCTGCGGATGAAACACGCGGCTGAAGAGATAGAGCCGATATCCGCCGCCGGCCCAGTCGAGGAGGATGAACGGTATCGCGCACAGGAGCCAGAGCGGCTCGATGCTCGAGAGGGCCTCGACCGTCAGGTGCGAATGGGTGAGCAGAAAAATGGCGACGACGCTGCCCAGGCTCACGAGCGTGAAAATCTGCAGCCCCCGACGTATCCGCTTCTTCGAAATCTGATAGCTCATCCGATTCCGTGTCTCCCCTGTCGCCCGTTTCCGCGAATAATATGCAAGAGGGGCCGCCGAGGTAAAGAGAATTCTCCGCTTCCCTTGACATGCCCCGTAATTATTTATAGATTTATTTACTGCGGGTTACGGAATTCAAGCAGACATCGCAATCCGACGGGAAACGCACCCTGGAGGAATAACGGATGATCCGGGCGGAGAACCTGACGAAACGATACGGCGCCACCATCGGCGTCACCGATCTCGATTTTACGGTCGAGAAGGGAGAGGTCCTCGGCTTTCTCGGACCGAACGGGGCCGGAAAAACGACGACGATGAAAATGCTCACCTGCTATCTCCCGCCGACCTCGGGCACCGCGAAAGTCTGCGGATTCGACATTCTCGATCAGTCGATGGAAGTTCGCAAGCGCATCGGATATCTCCCCGAGCGCAATCCCCTGTACGCCGATATGACCGTGCACGGGTACCTCGACTTCGTCGCGCAGGTCAAAGGCGTGAAATCGTCGGCGCGACGCGGGGAGGTCGATCGCGCGATCGAGCGTTGCGGGCTGCAGCAGGTTCCCCGCCGGACGATCGGCACGCTTTCGAAAGGGTATCAACAGCGCGTGGGCATCGCTCAGGCGACGCTGAACGATCCCGAGATTCTCATCCTCGATGAACCGACTCTCGGCCTCGACCCGAAGCAGATCATCGAGATCAGGCAGCTCATCAGGGATCTCGGCGGAGAAAAGACCGTGATCCTCTCGAGCCATATCCTCCCCGAGGTGAGCCAGGTCTGCAACCGCGTCATCATCATCAACCGCGGAGAACTCGTCGCGGCCGACACGCCCGAGAACCTCCGCTCCCGTCTCGCCACATCGTCGGTCGTGCGCGTCACTCTGAGGGATGCGGGAGACGCCCTCGCGCGCGCGCAGGGAATTATCGCGAAACTCGACGGCGTCATCGCGGTCAGGGAGCAGCCGCCCGCGCGCGGAACGGGCGCATTCATGGTGGAATGCTTGCCCGAGCGCGATCTCCGCGAAGATATCGCCCGCGCGCTCGTCGCCGGGGGACTTCCGCTGCTCGAGATCTACCGCGATGAGCTTTCGCTCGAGGAGATATTCCTTCAGCTCGTCACCGAGGAGGTGAGCTAGATGGGAAAGCTCGCCGCGATATACCGAAAGGAATTGGAGCATTATTTTCAGTCCATAATCGCCTATGTCATGATAGGGAGCTTTCTCGCGCTCTCGGGGTACTTCTTCTTCAGCATCTTTCGATACTACAACTATCTCTCATACCAGGCGGGACGCGAACCGTACTTCGCCGAGAATCTTAACCTGATCGATGGAGTCATGCGGCCGCTCATGGGCAACATGAGCGTCGTGCTTCTCTTCGTTCTCCCGCTTCTGACGATGCGGCTCCTTGCAGAGGAGAAAAAGCAAGGAACCTTCGAACTCCTCCTCACCTACCCGCTGAGCGATATCGCGGCCGTCATGGGCAAATATTTCGCCGCCCTGACCGTGTTCGCCGTCATGATGGCCGGCACGCTCCTCTATCCGGCGATGCTCGCGATTTTCTCGAATCCCGAGCCGGGGCCAATCGTCACGAGCTACCTCGGGCTCTTTCTCATGGGCACGAGCTTCATCGCGATCGGCATCTTCTTCTCTTCCCTCACGAGCAGCCAGATCGTCGCGGGCGCCGCGACGTTCGGCGTGTCTCTGTTCTTTCTCGTCATCGGATGGGCCTCTCCCTTCGCGGAACCCGCCCTCGCGAAGATCATCGCGCAATTCTCCCTCCTAGA
>JBFYZM010000132.1:0-2669 GCA_041309505.1 Candidatus Krumholzibacteriota bacterium | reverse complement strand
ACTAGTTGTTGTTATTAGAATTAAGGGGTAAATGGTGCCGACGATAAACCAGCTCATTCGCAAGGGACGCTCCGCGGTTCGCAAAAAGACGCACGCCCCTGCCCTCAAGAGCTGTCCGCAGAAGCGAGGCGTGTGCACGCGCGTGTATACTTCGACGCCCAAGAAGCCGAACTCGGCGATCCGCAAGGTGGCTCGTGTGAGGCTTCAGAACGGTTTCGAAGTTACCTCGTACATACCCGGTGAAGGTCACAACCTTCAGGAGCATTCGATCGTCCTCATCCGTGGGGGGCGCGTGAAGGACCTTCCCGGCGTTCGTTACCACATCATCCGCGGCGCGCTCGACGCGACCGGCGTCGAGGGAAGAAACAAGAGCCGTTCGAAGTACGGCGTCAAGAGGCCGAAAAAGACCGCCGCATAACATTCAGGGAGATTAATGCGATGCCACGCAGGCGTGAAGTAGTAAAAAGAGATGTCATTTCCGATCCGAAGTACAACGACGCCCTCGTTTCGCGGGTCATCAGCTACGTTCTCAAGGGGGGCAAGCGGGGTACGGCGGAGAGGATCGTGTACGGCGCGCTCGACCTCATCGAGGAAAAATCGGGGCAAAAGGGACTCGACGTGATGCGCAAGGCGATAGAGAACGTGAAGCCCGTCCTCGAAGTGACGAGCCGCAGAGTCGGCGGCGCCACGTACCAGGTGCCCATCGAGGTCCGCTCCGACCGGCGCCTCGCCCTCGCGCTTCGCTGGATTCTCGGTTACGCGCGCGTGCGGCCGGAACACACGATGGCGGAACGGCTTGCGTCCGAGCTCATGCTCGCGTACAAGCACGAAGGCCCCTCGATCAAGAAGCGGGAAGATACGCACAAGATGGCGGAGGCGAACAAGGCCTTCGCGCATTACCGCTGGTAGCGCAGATCTGCCGGCTGGCCGCAGCCGGTTCGGATAGACCTTTTTGGCTGGGTGGTTGGGGCAAATCCGGATTGGAGCCCGTTCGCGCGGGGTCCGACGAGGGTGAGGGACACAACTGATGAACAAGCAGACGTTGCTTAACGACACCCGCCGCTATCGGCTCACCTGACGCTTCTCGCCTCCCATGTCGGGGCGTCGTCAGGAAGCCCCGGCGCGGAGAGGCTTTATGACCAGAGAATTTCCTCTTGAGAAGGTCCGCAACATCGGGATAGCGGCCCACATCGATGCGGGCAAGACTACCCTGACCGAGAGGATTCTCTTCTATACCGGCAGGGTTCATCGGATGGGCGAAGTGCACGAAGGCAGCACGGTGATGGACTGGATGGAGCAGGAGCGGGAGCGGGGGATCACGATCATGTCCGCCGCGACGACCTGCGAGTGGGCGGATCACACCATCAACATCATCGATACTCCGGGGCACGTCGATTTCACCGTCGAGGTCGAGCGGAGCCTCCGGGTCCTCGACGGTCTCGTCGCGGTGTTCTGCGGCGTCGGCGGCGTCGAGCCGCAGTCGGAGACGGTCTGGCGGCAGGCCGACCGGTATCACATTCCGCGGCTCGCTTTCGTCAACAAGATGGACCGCGTCGGATCGGATTTCGAGAACGCCGTGAAAATGATGCACGAGAGACTCGGCGCGAACGCCGTGCCGATCGTGCTTCCGATGGGATCGGGCGATTCCTTCGAGGGCGTCATCGACCTGATCTCGATGAAGGCGATTTACTATGACGGAGATGACCTCGGCGCGACGTTCCGCGAAACGGATATTCCGGAGCGGGAGATCGACAGGGCCACGACGGCGAGGGACATCTTGATGCACGCGCTCGCGGATCTGGACGACAAGATCATGCACCACGTGGTCCATGGCTCCGAGGTGACGATCGAGGAGATTTACGAGGCGATTCGCAAGGGCACGATCGGCTCCAAGATCGTTCCCGTGCTCGGCGGATCGGCTTTCAAGAACAAGGGTGTTCAGAAGGTGCTCGACGCGGTCGTGGCGTACCTCCCGAGCCCGAGCGATATTGCGCCGGCAAAGGGGATCAATCCCTACACCGAGAAGGAAGAGGAGCGGCCGCCGCAGGACGACGCCCCCTTCGCGGCATACGTTTTCAAGGTTCAGACCGATAAATACGTCGGACGCCTCCACTACATGCGCGTCTATTCGGGATCGATGAGAGCCGGGAGCCAGGTCATCAACGCTTCGAGCGATCGCAAGGAGCGCGTGAGCAGATTCCTGAGGATGCACGCGAACAAGCGCGAGGATATCAACGAGATTTTCACGGGCGACATCGTCGCCGTGGTGGGTCTGAAGAGCGCCCATACGGGGGACACGCTCTGCGACGCGAAACATCTGATTCAGTTCGAGTCGATGCGCTACCCCGATCCCGTCATCTGGGTCGCGATCGAGCCGAAGACCAAGGCGGACGGGGAAAAGATGATGAACGCGCTCGTGCAGCTCGCGAGCGAGGATCCGTCTTTCCGGATGAAGATCGACACCGAGACGGGCCAGACGATCATATCGGGAATGGGCGAGCTTCACCTCGAGATTCTCGTCGAGCGGATGTTCAGGGAATTCGACGTGGGCGCCAAGGTCGGCCGCCCGCAGGTCGCTTACAAGGAAACGATCACCCTGCCGACGCGCGCGGAGGGCAAGTTTGTCCGCCAGAGCGGGGGGCGTGGGCATTTCGGCGTCGTCACGCTCG
>JBFYZM010000131.1:0-2662 GCA_041309505.1 Candidatus Krumholzibacteriota bacterium | reverse complement strand
CATCTTCGATGCCTGCCAGGAAAGCTCCTTTCCCGTCTCCTGCGCGCGGCGCACGAACTTCGTGATGCCGGCTCCAACGATTGCTACTTTCCTCATTCCCATTGCAGAAGACCTCCTACATGTTCGAAAGAATGGCGACCGCTCCCGTCGCGGTCGGAACGCCGCGCCATACCTGCGCGAGGCCGATGTTCACGTCGGGGATCTGCCGCGCGCCGGCATGGCCGCGGAGCTGCTCGACGAGCTCGAGTATCTTGTGCGCGCCGGAGGCTTCGAAGAGATGCCCCACGCCGAGCGCGCCCCCCGAGACGTTGATCGGAAGCCGTCCGGTGAAGCTCGTCGCGCCGCTCTCGAGGAGATGCGCCGCCTCTCCCGGCCGGCAGAGCTTCAGCGCTTCCATGTGCTGGAGCTCCTTGAACGAATATTCGTCGCAGATTTCCGCGACGTCGATCATGCCCGCGGGATCGGCTATCCCGGCCATCTTGTACGCCATCTCGGCGGCGAGGCGCGCGTAGGCCGCTTCGCCCCAGTCGCGCATCTCGAGGGTCGGCGTGTCGGTGCACCAGCCGAGCCCCTCGATCCATATGGGGGTTTCGGCGAGCGCGAGCGCCGTGTCGCCGTCGGCGAGAACCGCGACGACCGCGCCGTCCGCGTGCGAGGCGATGTCGAGACGGTGGAGCGGAAGCGATATGGGATCGGAGTTCATGACGTCCCGCTCGGTGATGTCCGCGCCGAAGGCCGCGTAGGGATTGCGCATCGCGTTTCCCTTGTTCTTCACGACCACCTTCGCGCACTGCTCGGAGGAAGTGCACGTCTCGAACATGTAGCGCGTCATCTCGAGCCCCGCGATCGCGTGCGGCGTCTCGCGGAGCGGCCGGTTGTAGGCGGGGTCGAACGCGAACCCGAGCACCTCGTCCACGTTCTTGATGTTCGAGGCCTTGCTGTGGGCTTCGATCGCGACCGTCTTGAACAGGCCGGTCATGATCATCATGTAGCCCGCCGCGAGCGCCTGGATGAAGTCTCCGGGCACCGTATGCGTCGGCTTCAGGACGGCGCCGATCTGATCGGGACAGTACTCGTCGCAGATGCTGTAGCCTTCGATGAAGTCCTCAGCGGCCGTGACGAATCCGTCGATCTCGCTCGGCTCGATCCCGGCGTCCGTGTACGCTTTCCGGGCAGCCTCGAAGATGAGCTCCCGGTAGGAGACATCGGGAGTGATGGACCTGAATCCCGTGGTCCCGATGCCGACGATTCCGACTCGCTTGACCATACGTTCACCTCTCGATCTAAAGGTGCGGGCGAGATGTTTTATAGGGCGCTTAGGGGAAAATACGCGGTCAGAAGTCTCTCATAAATTCCAATATGGTGCAAGGGAAAAGGCGGAAAATGAAAAGAGGGCCTCTCCCTGGCGGGAAAGACCCTCTCTATCGCCCGGCTTGCCCGGCGAGATCCGCCGCGGCGCGCGACGAAGGCCTCTATTTATAAAGGCCCTTGATCGCGCCCCAATTCGTATTCTCGACGCCGATCATATTCGGGCACAGCGTGGACCGCAGCCCGGTGATGGGGAACGTGTAGTTATCGGGGTAGAAGGTTCCCCAGCACTCGCCGCTGTCCGGATGCGGGCCGATGACGAGGGGATAGTCCGCGAGGACGAAATCCCCAAGATTCGTAGGCCCTCCCGGCGCGAGACATGACGCGAGCGTCATGCATTTGAATTTGATGATCATGTTGTAGCCGGGATCGTACCCGTTGAGAGGCGGCCAGATGGCGAGCGAATGTCCCTCGAACGGTGCGCCGAGCGTAACGACGACATTGGGTGAATATTCGATTTCGAGGATCGCGAAGAACGCGTGCGTGGGATCGAGCGGCGTCGTCAACTGATACTCGAGCGCCGTCACGTAATAGCTGGCATCGTGGAGATACAAATAGACGTCGAAGAAGCTGGTCGGCGGCGGGCTGTAGGCCATTACGCCCGGCCAGAGATCGAAGTAGAGACCCATCGTCGCCCCCGCGAGCGAGGTCGACGCGAAGACCACGACGAAAAGCGTCAGTAGCAGCCGTTTCATGCGAGTCCCCTCCATTGTCTTAACCCTGAGAATCTTTCGGAATCGGCGAATTTATCGAATTATCTTTCAGTTCCGAATGCTGATTCACCTCCTCGAAGCGACGAATTCCCCATGTGAATGAGAACAGAGAAACCACGGGTGCAGCCCGAGGAGTAGAGCAATTGTGGTGGTTATCGAGCCACTTTCCGGGGGAATGGTAGCACGGATCGGCGGAAAGGTCAAGGAAGAACGGGGCGCGGCGCGGGCGTGCCGGCGCGCCAGAGGCGCTCCCCATTCTCCCCTTTTGACAAACTCCGCGAAAAGCAGTAGATTTTTCCATAATTCTACGGATACGGAATATCGCAATTCGGTTTGAATGGCTGCGGCGGCCGGGGAGCGAATGCCCCGGTATCGGTAACCCGAAGGGAGAAAAGGGATTATTATGGCGAATGAAGAGGCGAAAGGCCCGTCGGCCGCGACGCTCGCGAAGGATGTCGCGGCGAGAGTCATGAAAGCCGCGATCGACGGCAGCCGTCTCACGCGGAACCGCGAGATCATCAACAATCTCGCGCTCAAGGATTTCACGACGATCGATTCGCGCGGCACGCCGGACGTTCTGA
>JBFYZM010000130.1:0-2780 GCA_041309505.1 Candidatus Krumholzibacteriota bacterium | reverse complement strand
TTTCAGAATAACAAAATAGCTGCTCAGTTCGGTCGATAACGATGCGATTTTCTGATTACCTGACCGAGACATTCTGGGCTGCCGTCGACAAAGCCCTTCCCCTCATCTACGGCTTCGGCTACATTTTTCTCGTCGCCCGCGTTCTTCCCAAGACGGAATTCGGCTGGCTGGCGCAGTTCGAGATCGTCTATTATTTCATCCTGATGCTGGACCTCGCGATCGCGCAAACCCCGATGTCCAAGTTCACCGCCGAGACGAAGGAATCGGTGTGGGCCATTCCCAACGGATTCTTCCTGAGCTTCATCGTTCTTTCGAGCTGCGGGATCGCCTGCGTGGCGGCGAAGGGGTCGCTCGCGAGCTGGCTGAACGCTCCCGGGCTGGAGAATATCGTCGTGAGCGTCCCGATCCTGCTCGCGGCGGGCTATTTCAAGACGCTCTCCGGCCAGATCTGCGTGGCGCGGAACTGGACGGGGCGACTGGTCGTCATCGACGCGGTATATTTCCTCGGCTCCCTGACGCTGCTGATGATCTGGAACTCGCAGGGCACGCTTACAAACGCGATGCAGGTTATTCGAGCCAATATCTATCTGGCCGCTGCGGCCTCGCTCGTCGGCGTGCTCATGACCTTCCCGGTGTTGAAGCGGACGAGCTGGCGCCTGCGCGGCGAGCACATGAAACGCTTCCTCGCTTTCAGCCGCTATTCGCTGGGCGCGAGCTTCGGCGCCTATCTGAACGGCTTCGTCGACGTCATTCTCGTCTCGCGCTTCCTGGGCACGGTGCCTGTCGGGATCTATCGCGCGGGGAAGATCATCTACCGCTTTTACAACGCCTTCTCGCAAGCCGCGCAGGTGATCATTCTGCCGCTCGCCTCCCGGTTCAGCGCGTCGGGCCAGATGGCCTCCCTGCGGGCCCTGTACGAGAAGTCGATCTATTTCTCCTATCTGCTGCTGCTGCCGTTGAACGTGTTTCTGCTGCTTTCCGCGGATTGGATCATCGCTCTGCTCTATTCCGGCAAGTATCCGGAAGCGGTGCCGGTCTTTCGCTGGCTCCTGATCGGCGCGTTCTTCCTCCCGTGGGGCACCGTCGGCATCAACGTTCTCCTCGGCGCCGACAAGCCCAAGCTGAGCTTCCGCATCACCTGGGCCGTCGTGGCGGTCAACGTCGTGTTCAGCTGGTTCTTCATCAAGGCTTTCGGCGTGAACGGCGCCGCGATGGTGATAGGCATCACCTCGCTGGTCGGCGCCGTTCTGACCACGTACTATATCAAGTCCTTCATCCACTTCACCTGGCGGGGAATCTTCTGCCGGCACGCGGATGTGATAAATTTCGCAAAATCCATGAGGCGATCATGATCTGCGCGCACTATCTATCGAAGTACCTGGCGACGACGCTGAACTGGCTCTATAACGTTCTGCCGTCCACCGGCGGCTACGAGCCGGTTATGTTCGCCCGCACGACGAGCAATCTGCGGGACTTTCCCTTGAAGAACCTCTATGCGCTTTCGGACCTCGCGCCTCACCGCCGCCTCTACAATCTGGCAGTGTATAAAACCCTCGGGTATTTTCCGCTGTTCTACAACGCCGGGAGAGATCGCGACGTCGATCTTCTCCACGTTCATCTCGGCTACGACGGCTATCGAATGCTGCCGCTGAAGCGCAAGCTGCGGGTCCCGATGGTCACGGGGTTCTTCGGCATCGACGCCTCGAAATATCTGCGGATGCCCGAGTGGCGCGAGCGATATCGGCGGCTTTTCGACGAGGGGGAATGCTTCCTCGCCCTCGGGCCGCGCATGCGCGACGCTCTGGTCAACGCCGGTTGTCCCGCCGCGAAGCTGCGCATATTTCACGTCGCGATCGTCGTCGAGGACTTCCCGTTTCGCGCGCGGGTGCTCGGCGATCGCGAGCGCGCGACGATTCTGATGGGGGCGACGTTCCGGGAGAAGAAGGGGGTCGCCTACGCGCTGGACGCGATGGCGTCGCTCAGGAAGCGAGGGCTGCCGTTCAAGTTCGTTCTTGCCGGAGACGGGCCGCTCCGGCCGCAGATCGAGCGGCAAATTTCGGATCTGGATCTGCGGCGGCACGTGGAGCTGCTCGGCTACGTCGATCCTCTGGCTTTCCGCGGCTTGATGGAGCGCTCGCATATCGTCATTCTGCCGAGCGTGACGGCGAGCGACGGCGATACGGAGGGAACGCCCCTCGTTCTCGTCGAGGCTCTCGCGATGGGAATCCCCGTGGTGTCGACGCTGCACGCCGACATTCCCGAAATCGTCAAGGACGGCGTGAGCGGTTATCTCGTGCCGGAAAGGGACTCCGGCGCACTGGCGGAACGGTTGATCCATCTCGTCGAGCATCCGGAGTCGTGGGAAGCGATAGGCCGGGCCGGACGCGAGCACGTCGCGGAGCAATTCAACGCCACGAAGCAGTTCGATAAATTATTGAAGATCTATTCGGGCTTGATCCCCAAACAGGACGGCGCAGCATGAAAACGGGAGCCGAGATAAAGGAATATTACGACGAGTTTTCGAAATCGACCTTCCTCAGAGATTTTCGCATCGTCAATCTCCGGCAGCAGGCGATCAGGAAGCTCTGCGATCGGTTCATCGCGCCCGGCGCGCGCGTCCTGGAAATAGGCTGCGGCGCGGGGATCATCTCGAAACATCTCGAGCCGCGCGTATCCCGTCTCGTGGGGATCGACATCAGCGAAACCGCGGTGAAAATGGCGCGGCTGTACGTGACCGGCGACAAATGCGAGTTCAGGGCGCTCGACGTCACGGGGGACGC
>JBFYZM010000129.1:0-6879 GCA_041309505.1 Candidatus Krumholzibacteriota bacterium | reverse complement strand
CGACTGAATCACCTTCGATCCACGAGTCTTCCGTCCAGGGCGACCCCGGCTTCGGCGACTCGGCGAGGCGGCCCGTTTCGGGGAGCACGATGCGCTCGACCTCGTTCTTGTTGTACCAGAGGATCATCCGTTTTCCGCTCATTGAAGAACGGCCGTTCGTCGCTCGCGGATCGCCTGAAAGCTCCGCCCGTCCGTCATCGTCGTATATCGTCGCCGAATCGCAGGTCGCCCTCGTCTCCCCCTTCGCCATCTGCACCTCCCCCTCGGCGATGCCGATCTTGCGGTCGACGTCGAAGCGCATGATGCGGCTCGTGACCGTCCCGTGCTCCTCGGACTTGAGATCGAAGGTGAGGATGGGGCGCACGTCCACAACCGCCAGCTTCCTGATCCGGTCGAAGCGGGCGTGGTTGCCCGCGAGGGAGTAGTCCTCGACGTCGTCGATGATGACGACCCGGCCCGTTGCGTCCGCTATCTCCCGATCGCGGTCGTAGACGATCGTGTCCGCGTACATGGTGCGCGTGCTGTCCTGGGCGCTCAGATTGCCGGTGAGAACGGCGACCCGCCGGTCCCGGTCGTATTTCGCCCGATCGCAGCGGGCCTTCCATCCGCGATCGGCGAACCGCACTCTCCCGGCGAGAACGAGCGTGTTGGTCAGGCCGAAATACTCTCCGACATCGCTTTTCATCACCGCCGTCCCGTCGACGACGCGCACGCTGTCCTGGAGAACGATGTAGCGCCGGAGGGGGTAATGCTTGCCGCGAACGCTCGTTATCGTCGTGGTCGCATGATCGATTCGCACTCCTCCCTCGAGGTAGACGACGCGCTCGCCTTCCTCGATGCTCGATCTGAGACTCGCCGCCGTCACTGTGTAGAGCGTCGAGTCTGACGCCGCCGAATCCTCCTGCGCTCCAGCCCGCGCCGGATCCTGGAATCCGGCGTTCGGCCGTCCGGCTGCGGCCAGAAGACCGAGCGCGACGAGGAGCATGCATGCGAAATGCTTCATTGCTTTTCCGCCGGCAGCGGGCGATCGGGCCCGCGCCTTTGTATCGTATCGAGGCTCCGTCCGCTCACCGGCGCTCGTTCATGCGGCCGAGAGCGAGGAGCGAAATACCGATGAACGACGCCCGGTTGCCGAGCTCGGCGGGCACGATCCGCGCCGAGGCCATCGCCTCGTTCATGACGCACCTCCGCACCGTCGCGCGGGCGGGCTCGAGGATGAAATCTCCCGCGCCCGCGACACCGCCCCCGATCGCGATCGCCTCGGGCGCCAGGATATGAATGACGTTCGCGAGAGCGATCCCGAGCCAGCGTCCCGTTTCTTCGAGCGCCGCCGCGGCGACGGCGTCCCCGGACGCCGCGGCGCGCGAGATCGCCTCGACGGTCGGAGAACCGCCCCAGGCGCTTCGCGATTCGCCGGTCGCCCGGAGCATTTCGATCGCGCGCTCGACGATCGCCTTCGCTCCGACGAGCGCCTCGAGACATCCGCGATTCCCGCACGCGCAGAGCGGGCCGCCCGCGTTTATGACCGCGTGGCCGATCTCCCCCGCGAAACCGGACGAGCCCCGATAGAGCCCGCCGTTGACGATGACCCCGCCGCCGACCCCCGTTCCAAGGGTGAGGCAAACGAAATTTCTCAGCCCCCGCCCCGCGCCCGCCGCCCATTCCCCATACGCGGCCGCGTTCGCGTCGTTCTCGACGATCGCGCTCACGCCGAGCGCGCGTTCGAATATGTCTCTCAGCGGGACGTTCTCCCATCCGCCCAGATTGGGCGAGACATGGAGGAACCCGCGCTCGCCGTCGACGAGTCCCGCGCAATCGATGCCCGCGGCCGCGATCGGTCCGGCGCCGCGCGCGCTCTCCTCGAGCCACAGGCGCACGCGGGAGGCGGCCGCTTCGGGACCCTCCGCCGGCCGCGTCGGGATCTTTCCCGATTCCCGTATCTCTCCTCCGCCCTCGACGAGCCCGAGCTTGATATCCGTCCCGCCGATATCGACACCCAGCACCAGAGTCATGCGCCTTCCTTTCATCAGAGAAACGGCACGGCTTCTTCGACCGTGACGTGCGAGCCCATGATCACGATCGTGTCGGACGGCCCTGCGCGCCGCCGCGCTTCCCGGATCGCCTGTCCGATCCCCCGCGCCACGCTCACCGCCGCCGCGTTCCCGCCGGCCGCTCTCC
Organism: Candidatus Krumholzibacteriota bacterium; assembly: GCA_041309505.1. Taxonomy (GTDB): domain Bacteria; phylum Krumholzibacteriota; class Krumholzibacteriia; order Krumholzibacteriales; family Krumholzibacteriaceae; genus SSS58A. The sequence continues at coordinate 4,701 of JBFYZM010000129.1, read as the reverse complement.
GCGCCGCCCCGAAGACCCTGCCGAGCTTGTCTCCCGACGCGCTCCGCGAATCCCCGAGCGGCGCGACGATAACCTCCCGCGCCGCCTTCACCGCGCGCCCGGGAAAGAGCCCGAGCTCCTTGTGCGCGAGCACGGCGAAAACGATCGTCGTGCGATCCCGCGGAGATACGCGCCGCACGGTATCGAGCGCCGCGAGCAGCGATTCCTCGTTGTGCGCGACGTCGAGAACGATCCGGGGAGACTCCGAAACCGCCTGGAATCGCCCCGCGAGGAACGCGGAAGCTATTCCCCTCCGGATCGTCCCCGCTCCGGCGTTCCGGAGGATCCCCGCTTCCTCGAGCATCTCGACCGCGCGCAGAGCGGTGGCGACGTTGCGCGCCTGGGCGCGCCCGATCATCCGCGTCGAGAGCTCTCCGTAATCGCGCCGCGGCGTGCGCGCCCGCACGATCATGCGGGAGGCCGAGATCTCCTCGAGCGAGATCGCCACCTCGTCGCCGACCGGATGAAACGGGACTCCGATCGCCGCGCAATGCGCCGCCGCCTGCTCGACGAGCGCTCGCGGCGCGAGATTCGCCACGAGCGGCGCCCCGGCTCGCGCGACCCCGAGCTTCTCGGCGAGGATCTTCCGCTTCGTCCGCCCGAGGTGCTCCCGGTGATCGTGCGATATCCCCGTTATCACGGTGACGACCGCGTTCACGAGATTCGTCGCGTCGAGACGCCCCCCGAGCCCCACTTCGAACACCGCCGCGTCGACGCGCCTGTCGAGAAAATACCGCGCCGCGACCGCGGTGAGGCATTCGAAATAGGTCAGGGGAATGTCCCTTGCCCGCGCGCGCACGGTTCCGATGAGCGTTTCGAGGTCGTGCGACGAAATCTCTTCGCCGTCGAGGCGGATGCGCTCGTGCGGGCGAAAGATATGCGGCGAATAGTACGTGCCCACCCGGAGCCCCGCCGCGCGCAGAACGGAAGAGACGTACGTCGTCACCGAGCCTTTCCCGTTCGTGCCGGCGACGAGAACCGCCGGGTACCGCCGCTGCGGATCGCCCATCCGCCCGAGAAGAGCGGAAATATTCTCCAGGCTCAGATTCATCCGGGACGGTTTCATCGCGGCGAGGAGCGCGACGTTTCGAAACGTCGCGCTCGCTTCCGGCGGAACCGGTTTGTGCGCGGGCATGATCTTCTCTTTTCCTCGGCGTTCGGCGAGTTCGTAGACTCCCGTCCCGGAGCTCGCGGGCAACTCCCTGTAAATCAGCGCGATGGTATCAATTCCGCCGGGAAGCAAAAAGAGCTTTTTTTGCGGCGTTTCGTCATGCGGCTCCGCGGACGCTCAGAAACGCGGCGACGAGCGCGCCCAGCGAGCGCGCGCCCTCTTCGGCGCTGTCGAGAACCTCGGCGTGAGCGGTCCTGCCCTCCGAAAGAGAAGCGGTGTCATTCGTTATCCAGCTCAGGCACGCGGCCTCGATCCCGATTCTCCGGGCCGCGAGGAGCTCGGGGTACGACGACATCGTCGCCGCGTCCGCGCCCATGAACGCCCCGGCGCGGGCTTCGGCCGCCGTCTCGTAGGTCGGCCCGCTCGTCCAGCAGAGGATTCCCTCGGCCAGCGGGATTCGGGCCGCGCGCGCCGAGCGCCGGAGCGCCGCGGAGAGCTCTTTCGATACGAGGGGCGCCGGGCAGGGTCTCCCGGTTTTTGGAGAAACGCCGCCGAACGGCTCGCGATTGAAGCGGAGGCCCGATCTCGAGGGAAAATGGACGACGTCGGTCGCGAGCATCCATGTCCGCGGCGGGATCCGGCGCGTGAGACTCCCCGCCGCCTGCGTCACGATGATCGACGTGCAGCCGGCGCGCTTCGCGAGCAGGACGGGAGCGGCCAGGGCATCCTGCCCGGCGCCCTCATACGCGTGAAACCTCCCCGCGAAGAGGAGCACCGGAACGCCCGCGATGCGGCACAACGAGACGAAGCCGGGATGCCCTTCGACGGACGTTCGCCCGAATCCCGGGATGCGCGCATAGGGAACGCGCGCGAGCGATTCGAGCCCGCGGGCGAGCGCCGAGAGGCCGCTCCCGAGCACGATCGCGCACGCCGCGGCTCCCCGCATCGCCCGAAGCTCATCACGCGTCGAACAGGTATTCCATGATGATCGCATCTTCGTCCGTATCGCTGTAGTACCGGCGTCTCGTTCCGATATCGACGAATCCGTGCATCCGGTAGAAGGCGCGCGCCGCCGCGTTCCCTTCGCGGACCTCGAGTATCGCCCGCACGACGCCGCGGGCGCTTCCCCGCTCGATGAGAGCGCGGAGCATCTCGCCTCCGAGTCCGCGCCTGCGCGCCGCGGGAACGACGGCGATGCTGAGGAGGTGCAGCTCGTCGTACGCGATCCACGCGGCCGCGTACCCGGCGACGGTCCCGTCTTCGTCGAGAACGAGATTGATTGCGTGATTCCCGAATCCGAGCTGCGACCTGAACATCCCCTCGGTCCACGGCGTGATGAAGCTCGAGCGCTCGATCTCCATCACGGACGGGATGTCGCTCGCGGTCATTTCGCGGATCTTCGCCGGCGTCACCGCGCGCCCCCTCCGCGTTTCCGGATACCCGCGGTATCGGGCAGACGGGCGTCGGGCGGACGGATGTAGAGCGGCTCGAGGGCGAAAAGCTCGTCGTACGAGAGGGGCTCGCGCTCGAGCGCGAGCAGCGCGCACAGGGACGCCGACGGCACGGCCCATCGCTCGCCGGCGAAACGGCTTCCGTCCGGGACGAGCGCTTCGAGAGCCGCGCGGTGGCGCAGGGCTCCCGTCCCGCACAGGACGAGAGGAGCCGCGACCGAATATTTCGCGAGAATGTCGCCGATCGCCTCCGGCTTCGCGGAGAAGAGCGGAACGATTCCTCGAGGAGAGCCCTCCGCCGTTTCGTAGAGCGCTCCGTACACCTCTCCCCTGCGGGCGTCGATGAGCGTCAGGACGGGACGCGCGGCGTACGGAAACGCCGCGGCGAGCACCGCGCAGCTCTCGACGGGAGCGACCGGCGACCGGCGCACCGCGGCGAACGCCTTGACGGTCGCGAGAGCGATGCGAAGCCCCGTGAAGCTCCCCGGCCCGTGCACGACGGCGAAGAGCTCGATGTCGGACAGCGCGACCTTCGCCGAGGCGAGGCATGCGTCGACGCCGGGCAGCAGCGTGGCGGAGTGCGTGTCGCTCGCGTCGAAGAGCAGCTCCGAGAGAATGTCCCCGCCGCGGCTCACCGCGACGCTCCCGCGTTGATGGGACGTATCGAGCGCGAGCACGATCGGCGCCGTTTTCACGGGATGCTCCCTTCGAGCGCTTCGAGAAACCCGCTCCGCCCCTCGATCGTCATCGCGCGGCTCCGGTCTCCCGTGATCTCCATGACGATCCGCACGTCCGCGTCGAGAGAGCCCGCGGGAAGGCGGTCCCCCCATTCGACGATGACGACGTTGCGGCCGTCGATCGCGTCGAAGAGCCCGACGCGGGCGACCTCGTCGACGCTCTCGAGCCGGTAGAGATCGAAATGGAACACGGGGAATACGCCCGCGTATTCCTCCGCGAGCACGAAGCTCGGGCTCACCACCTCGTCGGCGACGCCGAGCCCGGCGCAGATTCCCTTCGCGATGAGCGTCTTCCCCGCGCCGAGCCCCCCCTCGAGCGAGAGCACGGTCCCGCCCGGCACGAGGGAGCCGATCCCGCGCCCGATCGCGAGCGTGGAATCGGGGGATTCGCTCGACAGCGCGAGGCTCCGGCGCTCGCCTTCGATGCTCTCGAGGCGAGGCGGCGCGGCGCCGCTCCGGATTCTCGTTCCGCGGCGGGCGGGTTTCGGGGACATTCGTTACCTCGGATTCAGAGTGACGCAGGGAACGATCATTTCCTCGAGCGAGATTCCCCCGTGCTGGAACGTTCCCATGTACTGCCGCTCGTATTCGTGGAATTTCGTCGGATAGACGAAGTAGAAATTCTCCTTCGCCAGAATATAGTTCTTGGAAGGGCCCTCCGAGGGCAGGTTGAATTCGAGGGGTCTGCGGATCAGAAGCGTTTGCCGCGGGTCGCCGTTGATGTTCTCTCCGAATTTATACCTGAGATTCGTCGAGGTATCGCGGTTCCCGTGGACCAGGCTCGCCCGCGCCCCGAGGATCGAGCCGTGATCGGTCGTGATGATCACGGTCGCGCCGTGTTTCGAGATTCTCTGGAGTATATCGAAGAGCGCGGAATGGACGAACCACGAGCGCATGAGCGACCGGAAGGCGCTCTCGTCGGGGGCGATCTCCTGCAGAATCTCGCTCTGGCTGCGCCCGTGCGCGAGGATATCGAGGAAATTGAACACCATGGCGACGAGATCGATTCCCCGGTAGCTGTCGACCTGCTTGCGGATTTCGTTCGCCTCCTCGATTTCGTATATCTTGATATATTTCGTCGTGACGGCGGCGAGCCCCGACCGCGCGAGCTGCTCCTGCATGAAGGCGTGCTCGAAACGGTTCTTGCTCAATTCGTCCTTCGATCGTTCGAGCCATTGCTCGGGCCTGCGCCTCTGTATTTCCGACGGAAAGGCGCCGGCGAATATCGCGTTCCTCGAGTACGGCGTCGCGGTCGGCAGAATGGAGTAGTAGCATTCCCTTTCAATATTATAGAAGGGGGCGAGAAGGTCTTCGATCTTGAGCCATTGGTCGTACCGCATGCAGTCGATGAGGACGAAATAGA
>JBFYZM010000128.1:0-19548 GCA_041309505.1 Candidatus Krumholzibacteriota bacterium | reverse complement strand
GCATCCAGGAGTCTCTTGTACCGCGGATCGTTCTTAACGGCGGCGAGATGACCATCCTGAAAGAACTCCAGTTTCGTGAAGCTCCTCTCGTGGATCGCCTTCTCCATCCACTCGAAGAACTTATCCCTATCGCCCAGGCTCAGGTAGACTTCCCCGATCCGCACGTAGTTCCATGGAGACTTGCGATCGGATACCTTCCGAGACACTTCTTCGATCTTGAAAGACGCATCCAGAGCTTCCTGGTATTTCCCGGCATCCATAAGAAGCATCTGCAGCCGTTCCAACTTGTCCGACGCCTGGGCGAATTTTTCCGCTTTGATCAGCGCGGCCGTTTCGTTCTGCAGATTGTGGATCTCCCGCTCCAGCTTCTCTTGCTTCGCGGTCCGGGTCGCATCCTGTGCCTGGGCGCAGAATGCGATCGACAGAAACAGCACACATAGGAGGATCCACGTGCTCCGCTTCATTCTGATGCTCCTTGGTAAATGGGAAGAACGCCGACCAGGGGACTATCACCCGAGGATCGCCCTCCTGCGGCTCTACCCTTACTACGGTTGGTCGCGCTCGGAAGTTGCAGCATCGTTCGACTTCAGTGCTGTTCGGCTGCGGCCTGCTCCCGCCTATGCCCCTGACGAAGAACCCGAAACCGGTCAACTCAGAGCGAAGCTTCTCTCTTTCCCATTCTTCATGCGACAATCGCTACAATTATGGCCAGCACCCACCATAGGTTACCCCGATTGGGTCCGGATCAGATATTGCGCTACTGCAACGATACTCAAATCGGCAGCCGCGTGACCGGCGATCGCGACGCCCAGTCCGGAGTATCGTGCCGCCAATTGACGCCCGCTCCATGCGGCAAACAACAACACCCCGAACGAAACCAGAACCCAGGGCACCTTGATGAATAGGCACAAGACCGGCACATGGTAACCTGCGAAGGCGACATCGACCGCTACCGGATATCGATGAGCCCCGGGAAGGTAGCCGCGCCAGTAGATCTCCTCCAGCACCGGATGAACGGTGACGTAGTACGCCGCAAACACCCACCAGGAGAGCCCCGACAGGTGAAAGCTCGTCAGTGTTTCTCCCAGATTCATGTGCTCGCGAGATATCGTGCCCCAAAGCAGAGCCAGGAGAAGGCCGCAAGCTGCACATACGATCCCGACGACCGCCGCTGCAGGCGCCGACCACCCTTGACGAGCAGATCTCAGGAGATCCTCCTGCCCGTCGAACCGGAGCAAGGTCACTATACCCGCATGGTAGAGGAGAATGGCAGCCCAGGCGCTCCGAAGGACGTATAGCCCGAGGAGAATTGCAGCATACGGTAAGGCGAGCGCCAGATACCGGAGAATTTGTTCTGCATCGGGCACACCGCGCACAGGGTGCAACCTCTCAAGACATTTTCCGCGTCGCGGCCACGGTCATTTCTTGCGGTAGCGATCCTTCTGATTGAAGAACGTGACGTCCGCATATCCGGCATAGATCCTGGCCGAATGCTTCACTCCTTTGGGAACGAAGTATTGGTCGCCTTTTCCGAGCGCCAGCTTCTCTCCCCCGATCACGATATCGATCCTGCCCTCGAGCACGACCGCCCATTGGCTCTCATGCGAGTGCTCCGGAACATTCACATCCTTCGAGAATTCCATGAACACCACCTGATGGCCCTCCGATTGAGATAGATAGGCCCGCACGCCATCGATCGGCACGTCTGCTTCCGGTAGATTCGTTATTGGATCGGGAAACACTTTCGACATTCGCACACCCCCCTGTTCAAACAGGTGTCTATCACCAGCGCTATGTCGCTTAATTCGCCCGCACGAGCCGGAGAAGAGTCTCCGTGCCTCGCGAGGGCGCAAATCTATTTTCTCTCCACGTAATACACATCCGCGCCGAACACCGGATCCGGCGCCCCGTCGGTCAAAACGTGGACGAAGTACATGATGCTGCCGTCGGCCGGCAGGGTCGGCTCGCCAACCTGGCCCTGGATCACGGGCGTCGGCGTCTGCCAGATCCCGTCGGAACGCACGGAGCGATAGATCACGGAACCCAGATTATCCCGGTCTGACACGAAATACATGGTGTCCGGAGCGTTCGCCGCGAATGCCGGCATCTTGTCCTCTGCGGCGCTGTTGATCGGCGGACCGAGATTCACCGGAGCCGACCACGTCGAGCCAGTCTTGACCGAACGATAGATGTCCGCCTCGCCGAGACCGCCGGGTCTTTTCGAGGCGAAGTAGAGTGTCGAGCCGTCCGGGCTCAGGCACAGCTCTCCGTCGATGGAGGCCGAATTGACCGGCTCGCCGAGGTTCCATGCGGGGCCGGGGACTCCGTTCGCTATCGCCGCGGCGTAGATATCCAGAGCGTCATCCACGGGGGGAATCTGCTGGTAGCCCGTGTTCTCCGGACGCAGCGAGTGAAAATAGACGGTATCTCCCGCAGGCGTGAAGCTGAGCTCCGCGTCGAACGCGCCCTGCGAGGAGCCCTGACGCAGATCGAAGAACGTGGGATAGGAGAACTCCCCCGGCCCGCCGGTTCGCGTCGCCTTATAGGTCCCGTTCGCTCCCCGCAGCAGCTCCGCCGTGGGCAGGTTCTTCCCGAGATCGGTGGTGAACATGAAATAGAGCGTCTGCCCGTCGCGCGAGATTTCGACGGCGTCCTCGGGGCAATCGGTGTTGATCGGCGCGCCGAGCTTTATCGGATTTCCCCAGCGCGCCGTATCCACGGTCTGCGGTAGCACCGCGTCGGTCCTCCCCACCGTCGTGGTGCACTGACATTCGGGAATGGGGCTCCCGTGTCCGAATGTCTCGTCGGGGGGCGGATCTGACGATTTATCCGAGCAGGCAAACACGATAACGGCGATAGAAAGCAGCAGAGCGAGTCTTCGATGCCTCATGGCCGATCCTCTCCTTTGTCCAGCGTTTTCCTGAGCGTCTCGATCATGCCCGCATACTGCTCGGATACCGGCAGAATATCCTCGGGAACCGACCCGTTCATGGCCACAAGAACGGCCTTGGCCTTCTCGATCTCCCCTTGCTGAACATGCTGGTAGGCCAGGCTCAGAAAGGATGCCCGGTAATTCTGCAGCATATTGGACACCCTCGGCATATCGGTGTCGCGTAGCGACGGCAGGAGCCGGAAGCTGCCCTCGTCGAGCAAAAGGGCGCTCGTCGCATCCGCGTTTACCTTGGCCGCCGGCGCGAACGGCAGCAGGCGATAGGCGATCCCGCATTGCTGAATATTCGCATCGAGGCCCTCCCACGCGCGCGGAGAACAGCCAAGCGAGAAATAGATCGGACGCTCCCATCGGTTCGTGAGCACGATATCCGCGAAGACTGCCCGCCCCGCGCTCAGGAGCCCGAGCGTCTCTCCCCGGCCCAGATCCGGCAAGAGCTCCCATTCCACGCTCGCCTGTTCTTCTGCCCCTCGCCTGATATCCTCGGGAATCGGTATGCGCACGACGTTCTTCTTCCATTTATACGGATGCATCGATGCGATTTGCTCATCGGTCCAGCTGATCGGCGCGGACGCGAGGATGCCCGTCATGCCCTTCTTCAGCAGCGCGACAAACCTGGGCCAATTGAGAACTGCCAACGGGATCACCGTCACGTCCGTTCGGTATCCCTCGACCGCTTGAAGATACTCGACCGGATTGGTGTCGGCATCACCGCCGGTGAATAGAATGGCATCCGGCTCGCAGGAGCGGAGCATATTGCGGCCGTATTCGATCATCCAGTCGGGGTAGCCGCCCGCATGCCTGCCCAGCCGGAACTCTTCGATGGCGCCATTGGTATCGCCTCGCTGCAATTCGTCGCGCGCCCGCGCGCCGTACTCCGCTCCGATAAAGTAGCGCGCGTTTCCAAGGCGAGGGTCGAGCTCCACCGCTTTCTCGAGGTAGCGGAGAACTTCAGCGGATTTCGCGCGCCCGAAACCGGTCAGGGGCACGGAGTCGTAACAGAGATAGTGAGTGAAATAGCCGAGATAATAGTATATCTCGGCGTCTTGGGGTGAAGCGGCGCGGGCCTGCTCGAGATATTCGATCGCCGCTGGGTAGTTCGCGCTCTCGAATTCCGCAATCGCCCGCTCCTTGAGCGTCTTCTCTTGGCCCGTCGCCGGCGCGCACGCAGCCGAAACGAGAACGGCGACAAGCGCGACGAACAAGAGCTTGGCGGAAATGGTATATGCCGAATTTTTCACTTTCATTCTCCTATTCTCGGGATCATTCGGCTGCCCGGCTCGCCCGGACGATAGACGCCCTGTTGCAGCCCTGAGAATCGGGGAGCCGGTGCTCCTCCATTACCGTTTACGCCTTCACGTTGAAGAAGATCTCCCGCGACGTATGACGCATGTCGATGCTCGCCCGGCCCGTGGCGACCAAAACGTAGAGAATATTCAACGCGGCGAGATGCGAGGGCACAAGGCGCTTGTTCCTCGAACGCGCGAAAACGAGTTTTGCCGTAAGCCCCTTCTGACCGCGAAGCCGGCGGTAGATCTTGTTTGCCGTGGACTTGCCGACAAGATTGAAGTTGCCCGCAGCGCGCTTGCTGAGGGAAACGGACATGACGAAATACTGACGCGCGCTGGACAGAACGTAGTAATGCTGACGCTTACCCTGCACTTCTCCGTGAAACTCCAGACCCGTGGTCAGGCTCTTGACGCTCAACCTCATGGTTCTTCCTCCCTTCGCGAATAGGGCTGTCAGCTGCGCCGCGGATCATGGCGCGAACATCTCCGATAGTACCAGCAACGCCGCTTCGGCCGTGCGGCGATCGATCCGCCCGACTTTCTTTACGAGACGTTCCTTATCTATCGTCCGAATTTGATCCAACACAACCTGCCCCGATCTGCCCTTGAATCGACACGGGACTCTTGTGGGATAGAGCCGCCCCCTTGTCGTCATGGGCGCCACGATGACGGTGCGAATGTGATGATTCATCTCGTCAGGGGATATGACCAAGCATGGCCGGACCTTCTTGATTTCGCTTCGAACGGCAGGATCGAGATTCACCAGGAAGATATCGAAACGACTCACTTCCATTCCCACTCCTCCTCATCCCATATCGTTCCCGTCGCGCCGACATCATCAAGCAACGAATCGTCCCCTTTTGCGGCCATGGCTCGAAACGCTTCGACCCAATCGGATCGCGGACGATCCGCGGAGACTATCACGAGGCGGTTATCCTCGAGACTGAGCTCGACCTCTTCCTGGATTCCGGCTTGGGCTATGAGAGGCTTCGGTATGCGGATGCCCCTTGAGTTGCCGATCTTGACAATCTTCGTCTTCACGATCCTTCACCTCCAGTAATTACATTGTATCCACATTGACGCGGATTGTCAAGAGCGATTCCATTCTCAAGCCAGAAGCCTTTTCATAATTGGATACGCGACGAGCCAGAGCAGAATAATCCAGATGCATATGACGACGACCGCCCCGACCCATCTCCGCGGCACTCCCTCCGCGAGGCGCCCCTTCGCCTCCCGCCGGTGCTCCTCCATCACCTCGCGCGGTATCATCTTCAGCGCGAGCGCGAGCCCGAGCGGAACGATGATCATATCGTCCAGGAGCCCGATTACGGGAATGAAGTCCGGAATGAGATCGATGGGGCTCACTGCGTAGGCCACGACGACGGCGGCGAGCAGCTTCGCATACCACGGAACGCGCGGATCCCGCGCCGCGAGGTAGAGCGCGTACGAATCCGCGCTCAGCTCCTGCGCCCTCTTGGACCATTCTTCCTTGATTCGCCATGCCGTCAAATTCGGATGTCCTCTTCCGCGATGGCTGGGGCCTGCGCCCGCGGCCTAGCGATACAGGTCGTCTTGCAGATACTTGAGCCCCGAATCGCAGATGATCGTGACGATGCGCTTTCCCGCTCCGAGCTTTCTCGCCCGCTCGAGGGCGGCCCACACGTTCGACCCCGACGAGATGCCGCCGAAGATTCCTTCTTCGCGCGCGAGGCGGCGCGCGGTCGCGTAGGCGTCCTCGTCGCTCACCGCGACGATCTCGTCGGCGAGATCGAGCCTGCATATGCTCGGGACGAACCCCGCCCCCATCCCCTCGAGCCGATGCCCGCCGTAGGGGCCGTGCCCCGAGAGCGCGCGCGACTTCAGCGGCTCGATGGCGACGCATCGCACCCCCGGCACCTCGCGCTTGAACACCTCGGCGTTCCCCGAGAAGGATCCGCCGGTGCCGACTCCCTGTATGAATTCGTCGAAGCGGCCGCCCAGGGCCGTCATGATCTCCACGGCCATAGGCACGTACCCCGCGCGATTGTCCGTATTGTTGAACTGATCGGTCCAGTAGGTATTCGGCTCCTTGGCGAGCTCCGCCACGCGCCGTATCAAAGATTGGATCAGCTCCGGCGTGACCATCCTGTTCACGCTCGGCGCCACCTCCACGGTCGAGCCGAAGGCGCGCATCGTCTGGATCTTCTCTTCCGCGAATGCGTCCGACGAGACGAAGTAGCCGCGGTAGCCCTTGGCCGCGCATACCATGGCGAGCGAGCTTCCGGTGCTCCCGCCCGTATAGTCGACGACGCGTCCCCCCGGCTTGAGCAGGCCCCTCTTCTCGGCTCCCTCGATCATGGAGAGCGCCATGCGATCCTTCATGCTGCCCGTGGGATTCGCGCCCTCCCATTTGACGAAAATATCCGCGGCGCCCTTCTCGTGGAGATGGACGAGCTGAATGAGCGGTGTGTTGCCGATCGCCTGCATATCAGTCCTTTCGCTATTCCGTCGCGAGCGTCCCGCGGCGCCATACGAAGGCGGATATATTCGTCGCTCCTTTGCAGAGCACGATGGCTTTCTTGAGCTCATACTGGGACAATTCTATTCTCTCGTCCGATTCCTCACCCGTGTAATGCCTCTCCAGCATGGGCAGAGCCCGCGCGTCGCCGAGCTGGCCGAGCGCCCAGATCGCCCGATTCCTGTCGCGAAAGCCGTGCCGATCGGATTCGACGAGCGCCATCAGGGCGGACACCCGGTCGCCGGGGAAATCCCGAAGAGCAGTCTCGCTGATGGACCGAACGCCCCTCCCGATCACCAGGGAGATACTCACGTACGCGATCGCGAGGAGAACCATGCCCCCGACGAAGATGGATATCAATCGTTTCGGATTCTTCGCGGGCTTCCGCAGCAATGCGGATCCGACGTCCCTGTTCATGCGCCCTCCCTCGCCTCCCCCGGAGCCCGCATAAACCGCGCGATGACGAGGCCGGCGAGCGTCCACGCGACGATATCGTACGCCGCGAGCATCAGAGCCGATTTCGCGGGATAGCCGCCGATCCCGTACTTCGGAAGATCGGCGAATACGGCGATGAGAAGGCCGATGCCGGAAACGAAACAGACCTTCCGGGAGTAGCTCGAGAGAACGCGGAACGACGCCTTCGAGAGCAGCCAGGCCGCGATGAGGCACGAGACGAGCCCGATGACGGGATCCACGAGGACAAGCTTCCCCGCCGCCTCGTGCCCGAATCCCGCGTACGTGAGGCCGAACACGGGCTCGCCGAATGGAAATCCCTGCTGCGGCGCGACCTCGGGATTGACGACGTACGCCCCCGGCGCGACAACGTTTGCTTTGAGGACCTCATACACCGCGCGCTCGTTCGGAACTTGATTCATTTTCACCTTGAGGTTGAATTGCAGAATGGCGCCCGCCACGAACGTCCAGATCATGAGCGCGATCGCGCCGAGAATTCCCGAAATCAGAATGCGTTTCGGCATGATTCCCTCCAATCAAAGGCCATTGTCTGGATGAGGCGATTATTCACCGCTGTCGCCGTCCTCGCCCGCCCCGCCGCTCAGGAAGCCCGCCCGCAATGCGTCGAGAATGAGCCGCACGCGCTCGGCGTCGTCCCGCGCCACCAGGAAATCGACGGAGCCGATCGTGTAGTTGGGGCCCCCGCCGTCTCCCCCCGCACCGAACAGCTCATGCGTCTCGACGCTGCGCGCGACGTACCTGATTCCTTCACCTTCGAGGATCGACTTGACCACGGCGGCGAGATCCTCGTCCCCCGTACGGAAGACGCAGACCGGATCGGCCGAGGCCTCGCCCCTATTCATCTCGTCGATGTTCATGCGTCAAACGGTAGCACACTTTTTTGAAACTCGACAGAAATTCCGCCGCGCGCCTCAGGCGATCCGGTCCGGGCCGTCGAGCGGCATGGGCGTATCCCAATCGGCGGCGCGATACTCGAGTATGTCCCCCGGTTGACAATCGAGCTCGCGGCATATCGCCTCGAGCGTCGAGAATCGTATCGCCCGGGCCTTCCCCTGCTTGAGGATCGAGAGGTTCGCGATCGTGATACCCACGCGCTCGGCGAGATCGGTGAGCCTCATCTTCCGTTTCACGAGCTGCATATCGAGATTCACTATGATAGGCATAACGACCTCACACCGTCAGTTCCTGCTCTTCCTGGAGCTTGTTGCCGAGGCGGAACACCTCGGAGATCACGAGCACGACGAGACCGCCGGCAAGAAGTCCCCAGTTGAACGTCTCCCTGAGGAGCCAGAGCCACGGGATCTCGGCCCCGCTCATCGCGATCTCGCCTCTGAAGAGGAGGATCGTTCCCATCTGCACGACGAACTTGAAGATCGCGCCCCCGGCCATCGCGTATCCGACGACGCGGAGTCGCCTCGCGTTTTCGACGGCGAACGGCTTGCCGAGACTCACGTCCTCGAAGATGTTCACCATCTGCACCACCCCGATGAAGAAGAGCGCGCACAGACCGAGGATCCTGAAGAATACCGCAAGCACGAGCGCCCGCGGCATATTCAGGTACGAGAGCTCTCCGTAGAGCTTGTGGAGCCTGAATTTCACGGCGCCGCTGTCGGATTCCCAGACGCCGCCGTCGATCTCCTTCGCGATCGCGGGCAGCTCGTATATATTGGTCACGGCGACCTTGCTGAGATCGTCGGCGTTCGACATCATGTAGATGAACGATCCGACCGAATAGAGGATCACGATCAGGGAAGCCCCGAAGGCGAGATAGATCACCACCTTGGCCAATCCCGTGAGCGAAGATAGCTTCGAAACTCTCATTTCGACCTCCTGTCACCGGCCGCACTTGAGCATCTCGGGGAACCGCGCAAGATATTCCTGCATTTCATCGGTCACTCCCACCATGAAATTTTTCTCGTGATAGCGCTCGAAGGTGCGCTTCACCGTGCCCCGGTTGAGCTCGGTGGTGTAGCTCTCGAAGCGCCGCGTGATGTCGCCCTTCGCGGGAGCCTCAATATCGAACACGAGCGCAGGCGCCTCGCAGCCGAAATCGAGCTTCTCGAGATCGACGACCCTGAAGTCCCTGTTCGCCACCGACCTGAACATGATCCTCTGCCGCTTCATGTCGTACACGGCGCTCCAGACGGTCGCCTTCCCCTGCGCCACCGTTTCGAGGATCTCGAACGCGCGGTCCGCCGCTTTGCCGCGGCGGGCGGCTCCGCGGTCCCCGAGCATGGACGCGATCGTCGCGAACCGGTCGAGCGACTCCCAGGTGCTCTTGACCTCCATCGAGCCCCCGAAGCCCGCGTGGCGTCTCAGATATTCCATCGACTCATCGTAGGTATTGTTGGTCAGAGCCGGCACGACGAGATCCGCGCCCCTGTGGACGACCGTCCGCCCGTCGATGAACTCGATGGTCGCGGCGTCTCCGGTGAGATCAGCGACGAAGAAATGAATGGGAGAGCTCCTTTGAACGATGCGGATGGCCGCGTCGGTCGCGAGCACTTCGGCGACGGTCGCGCAGTTGTCGAGCTGATACTGGATCCAGGGGAGCTCCGCGATAGTGGCGCGATCGTCGGGAACGGGGAACGTGCTCGTATCGAGCCACATGTTCTCCACGACGAGCCCCGCCTCGTTCATCCCGCCGTATGGGTACTCCTTGCTCACCTGGTTGAAGGTGACGCTCCCGTATTTCGAGATCCACCGGGCCGGCTTCGGCGAGTTCGGGATGAGCGCCTGCTTGGCGATCCCCCTCTGGTTCGTCATGACGTAGCCGCCGTCGAGAAAGAAATCGAAATTCCTGCCGAAGAGGAGCTGCTTGCCGTCGCGCATCAGAAAGGTCGAGCAGGCATCCGCGGCCGGCGGCATGAGAAAGAGCAGGCCCGATACGAGCGCCGCTCCCGCCGTGAGACCCTTTATTATTCTCATCTTTCCGTCCTCCCGGAAAAAGCCGTCGCTATCGACCACCACAGGAGGATTATATCCGCGGTCTCATCGATTGTCAAGTATTATTTATTGATATTCGATAAATATTAGCTGATTAGCAATACCAAAAAGGCAATCAGGAGATGGCGCCTTCCCGCCTCCGCCAGAGCAGCGCGCCCATCCACACCGCCCAAAGCGGCGCGACGATCGCACCCCCCAATCCCGCACCGACGTCGACGAGAAACGGCCGGTGGGCGAGCGTTCCCAGAAACACCCACCAGTACAGGATCGCCCCGATCGTCCCGAGCCACGGGATGGCCCGTCCGAGCGTTCGCCGTATCGCGGCACTGAACGACACGAGCCACACGCCGACGAGCCCGAACGAGAATAGCCCCGTGGGATCGAGCCTCGGGAGCCCCGCCGCGACGATCGCCGATTTCGCGGAGGCGTCGAGCCCGCCGAAGGACGCGGCGACGCTCAGCGCCTTGCTCTGCATGAGTGCGAAGTCGATCGCCGCCACGAACAGGCCCGCGAGACCCCACACTTCGGCGACGCGGTACGAGAGCGGCCTCGGCGCGGCGATCAGGCGCCGGCAGCCCATGACAACGCCCGTCCATGCGAGCATCGCGACGACGAAAGCCCAATAGTGTATCCGGAAAGAGACGGAGTCCGCCGCGATCGATTCGAAGAACGCCGGAGTGACGCCGGTCGCCATGTGGATCTGCGCCCGGGGCATCGTGAAATGAGAAACGCCGACGGTCATAACCGCGCCGGCCGCCACGAACGCGAAAATCGCCGCAATCCGGTTTTCTTTCATGGGGACGCTCCTCCGCATCAGAAGGATCTTCCGAGCTCGCACGCTTTCTCGAGGTTCGCCTTCCTGAAGGTATCGTCCTTCGGCATCATTCCGCCGAGGATCTCCATCCGGGCCTCCTTCACCCCGACGCCGAGCAGACGATCGTTCAGCATGACGCGGCGCATGGCCTCGGCGATGCCGGTTTCTTCGAGGTGCTCCACGGTGTGGCCCGCCGGGCAGATCACGAGCGCTTTCCCGATCGATATTCTCGTGAATCTCTCTTCCGCTTCGCTGTAGAAATACGCGTATCCGTAGGTGAGAACCCTGTCGAACCAGCCCTTGAGCTTCGCGGGGCAATCGCTCCACCAGACGGGATAGATGAAGGCGAGCGCGTCGGCCCTGTCGATCTTCTCCTGCTCGAGCCTCACGTCATCGGGCACCGGAGCTTCGGGATCGAGCCCGACCTCGCGGCGATACTCGGCGGCGTCCATTTCGGAAATAAAGCCCATCTCGTAGAGGTCGCCGATCTCGAACGAATGTCCCGCGTCCCGCAGGCCCCGAGCGAACGCGTCGAGCACCTCCCGGCAGAAAGACGCCTTGGCCGGATGCGCGAAAACGATATAGACGTGCATGCGGCTCCCTCGCCCCGCCCGTCGGTCCGGCCGCGGGGCGCCCGCTGCGTTACTTCGCGCCCTTTTTCGCGGGCGCCTTTTGAACCGGCACGACGATCTCGACCGCGCCGTACAGCACGCCGCTCTCGTCGGGAGACGGGGCGTTGAGGAATATCTCCATCATGGGTCCCGCCGGCTGATAGCCGTTCTCGCTTATCCATTGATACACGCTGCCGTAGGCCCGATCCATCTCCACGCCGCCGAACACGCCGCGGTACCTGAGCGAAGCCATCGTCGTGAAATCCCATTTCTTGATCGCGAGCGGCGGCTTGGGCGCGTTGCCCGGCGGCAGCATGAAGCCCACGTCCCAGGCGAGCTTTTCGACGGGGGTGTCGGCGGGGCTGTTCCAGTAGATCCCGAACGGCATGCCGCCGTATATCCCCTGGTTCATTGCCTCATGGAAGAGATTCCTAAACGCCGTCTCGTGCTGATCGTAGCTTCCGGTCATTTCGATCGCGCAGTACGCGAAGGCCGTGTCCGTCTTGAGCTCGACCTGAGGCGTCTCTTCCGCCGGAGCGGCGGCCGTGTCGGGCGGCGCGACGGGGACCGAGCACTCGTCCTGCGCCCGGGAACCCGCCGTGACGAGCGCCGCGAGGGCGAACATCGCGAGAATGCTGCAGAGCTTCTTCATCGTCCTCTCCTTTGGATCGTGTGCGAACAATTACGCCAAGAGTTCCTGGTGGTTTTCTCGAAGCCAATCTCCAATATTGTTCCGCAGAACCCGCGCAGCCGCGATTATCTCGCGAACCTCCGTTGCCGAAACCAGCCCGCCCCGCTCATAATTGGCGACATTCCGTTTCTTCCGAAACGCGTCGAGTCGGACAAGCATCTCGTTGTCGGCGCCGATCGTGTGAGCCAGGCTCTGAATCACGCGGTAATGATGGGCTTCCCGGGCCGCACGGAAACCGCATGCCGCCAACGCCGCCGTAGCGCAGAGCAGGATCGCGTTGTAGGCGATCGCAAGCTGCCAATCCTCGCTCAGGCCCTTGGAGTTGCAGTCCCGCAGATCCCGGTCGGCTTTGCCGAGCAGCTCCGAAATCTCGGTCGGGCTCGCACGGTGCTCAACCAGCCAGCCGTCATGCGCCCAGTCGCTTAAGCTCACGCTCGTCTCCGATGAGGAACAGCTTCGGCGCAGCCATCACCGCCGTCAGGAAGTGATGCCGAGCACGCAGTTTTTCTCGAAATTCCTTTTCCGAATACACGGTCGGGTTCACCTCGCGCCCGATGTGCGCATGCGCCCCTTGAAACGCGGCGACGACCTCGCTGAAGGTCACCTTGCCGATCACGATCACATCGACGTCGCTATCCGCTTTCTCGGTGCCTCGCGCCATCGATCCGTGAACAAATGCCGCCGTGATCCGCTCCGTCAATTCGGCCAACGACTCCCGCAGCACATCCGCAACACCGGCCGTCTTGACCGTCAGCGCCTTCAGCTCGGCAAACACAGGTGAATCGACATTGGCCTGGTAATAGACCAGGTTTCCTCGTCTCGTCCGAACCAGCAACCCGGCTTCCACCCAGTGAGCCAGCTCTCGCTGCGCGGCACCCTGACCGATTTGTGCGATCCGCAGAATTTGCCGCAGGTAGAACGACTGCTCCGGCCGCATAAAAAAAAGCGCAAGCAGAGCCCGCTTCGTCTTGCCGAAAAGCGCCGTCCCAACCGTGAGCTTTGGCTCTCCCGTACTCATATTGGGTACAATTGTACCCATATTGGGCACGGCGGTCAAGCTCTCTTTTATCCTCTGGTTGCGAGCGATACCGATCACTTCTCCGGTGCGCCGACGAACCGGTACGCCGCCGCGCCGAGGAGCGCGCCGACGATCGGAGCCGCCCAGAACAGCCACAGCTGGCTGATCGCCCAACCGCCCGCGAATATCGCGACACCGGTGCTGCGCGCCGGATTCACGGAGGTGTTCGTCACCGGAATGCTGATCAGGTGAATAAGCGTGAGACAGAGGCCGATCGCGATCGGCGCGAAGCCCGCGGGCGCCCGCTTGTCCGTCGCGCCGAGTATCACGATGAGGAACATCATCGTCATGACGATCTCGCAGACGAGGGCCGCGACGAGCGAGTACCCTCCCGGCGAGTGCTCGCCGTAGCCGTTCGAGGCGAAGCCGCCCGACAGGTCGAAGCCCGCCGCGCCGCTCGCGATGACGTAGATCACGCCTCCCGCGACGAGTCCGCCGAGCACCTGCGACACGATGTAGGGCACGAGGTCTTTCGCGGGAAACCGGCCGCCCGCCCAGAGACCGATGGAAACGGCGGGATTCAGATGGCAGCCCGATATGTGCCCGATGGCGAAGGCCATCGTGAGCACGGTGAGACCGAACGCGAGCGAGACGCCGACAAAGCCGATGCCGAGCCCCGGAAACGCCGCCGCGAGCACCGCGCTCCCGCACCCGCCGAGAACGAGCCAGAAGGTTCCGAGGAATTCCGCGCCGTACTTCTTCATGACCGCCTCCTTGAGAGTCCGCCTATTCGAACGCCGCCTTGAGGTTCCGCTCCCCGTCGAGAGAGGTGATTTCGAAGTCCTCCCGGTGCAGACGCGGATCGTCGATGATCTCGACGCGAACGCGATAGGTGTTGGCGAGCTCGTTCATGTTCTCGGCGCGCTCCTCGCGGAGAAAGACGCCGAGCACGGGATTGAGCTTGAACACGATGCCGCTCTCCCGTTTCTTGCCGCCGCCGATGCGCCTGATCCAGTGCTCGACCTTCATCGCCATCGACTCGAGGCTCAGCACCTTGCCGCGGCCGGTGCAGTACGGGCACTCCTCGCTGTAGTAGTGCAGCAGGCTCGGCCGGACGCGCTTGCGGCTTACCTCGATGATGCCGAGATCGCTCATCGGATAGACGCGCACGCGCGAGCGGTCCTTGCGCAGCAGGTTGCGGAACTCGTTGTAGACCTTGCGGCGGTTCTCCTCGACTTCCATGTCGATGAAATCGATGACGATGATCCCGCCGATGTCGCGGAGCCTGAGCTGCCGCGCGACCTCCTTCGCGGCGATCATGTTCGTCTCGAGGATCGTCTCTTCCTGGTCGCGCTTCCCGACGAAGCGTCCCGTGTTGACGTCGATCGTGACGAGCGCCTCGGTGTGCTCGATGACGATGTAGCCGCCCTTCTTGAGCCAGATCTTGCTCTCGAGGATCTTCTCGATGTCCCCCTCGATGTCGTAGAAATCGAAGATCGGGGTCTTTTCCTCGTAGTGCCGCACGCGCGCGGCGAGCTGCGGGGCGAACGACTTGAAGTAGTTGCGGAGCCGCTCGAACTCTTCCTTGTTGTCGATGATGATCGATTCCACGCTCTCCGAGAAGAGATCCCGGATGGCGAAAATCGTGAGATCGACGTCCTCGTGGATGAGGGCCGGGGGCGTGGCGGCCTCGCTCTTCTCTTTGATTTCCTTCGCGACCTTCTCGAGGTACTTGATGTCGTCCGCGAGCTGATCGTTGTCGACTCCCTCGCCCGCCGTGCGGACGATGATCGCCGCTCCCTCGGGGCGGTGCTTCTTCACGATCGTCTTGAGACGGGCGCGCTCCCGGCGATCCTCGATCTTCTTGCTCACGCCGATGTGATCGAGACCGGGCATATACACCGCGTATCGCCCGGGCAGCGAGATCTCCGACGAGATCCGCGGTCCCTTCGTTCCGATCGCCTCCTTGCGCACCTGGACGAGGATATCCTGTCCCTTCTTGAGGAGGTTCTCGATCGGCGGAAGATCCTTGTCCTTGCGGCCACGGGACTTGTCGTCCTCCTCGTCGAGGAGCTCGGGATCGATCGCCCCCGTCGAGACGTCGCTCACGTGGAGAAACGCCGCCTTCTCCTGGCCGATATCGACGAACGCGGCCTGAATGCCCGGGATCACCGCCGTGACGCGCCCGAGAAAAATGTCGCCGACCGTGTGGCGGCTGTCCTCGCGCTCGATGAGGAGCTCGACGAGCTCCCGTTCCTCGAGAATCGCGATGCGCACCTCGCGCGCGGTGTAATTGATCAGAATCTGGGTTTTCAGATTTCGGGGAGCTTCGCCCCGATCGCTTCTACGGGATCTTTGATATCTTCTCCGCATAGGTACCGTATCTCCAGCCTTTGAATCCTTACGAGCGAGGCGATATTTTTCGGCATGAATGCCATGAGCAAATCCTGGGGCCGGGGGGCGCCCTCCGCCCCGGGAAGAACGAGCTCGAGAGAAGCGCTATCCGGCGCGCCCGCGCGATCGCGCGCGGCGATCTCGACGAGCCGCACGGCGCAGCCGGCGCACGAGCGCTCCTTGCCCTTCTCGTTCTTGACGGAGGCGCCTCGCTCGAACATGCGCCTCCACTCGGCCTCAAACCATGGAGCCGGATCGACCGGAGCTCCGCATTCGAATATATCGAGACTCCCGGCGATTCCAAGCTCTTTTGCGAGAAGATACCACATGCGCTCCGCCGGGGACAACATTTCGCTTGGGGAGCCCGAGGATTTCAGGAGCGCCCTCAGACCCTCGAAATGAAGCGCATAGGTGAATCTCGCTTCCTGCGGAAGTTTCCCCTCCTTGCGGGAAAACGGCCCGGCGCAGGCCTTTATCGAAAGGCCCGGCGGGAGGAACCGGTTCAGAAGCTCCGGCGTCGGCCCGGCCGGCTCGAGGAGCTCGACGTCGAAAAACTCGCCGAATCCCTCCATACCCACGGCGAGCGATGGGCCCGCGGAGAGCTTCGGATGAGGGTGAAATCCCTCCGAATAGCTGAGCGGCAGCCCCGAGCGCCGAAGCGCCCGCTGGATCACGTTCAGCATCTCGAGGTGCGAGAGGAACCTCGCCCGGCCCCTCTTCTCGAACACCACGCGGTACCGGTACACCTCATGGGGTCCGGCCGCTCTCGGCTCGGACCCAGTCGCAGAGCCTCCAATGGGTCCGCGCGCGAGAGCGGCAGGACCCTGAGCGCTGTCAGGCGCGGACATTTCCGCGGAGGAATCCATTGGAGCTTCTCTGCCTGGACTCAGCTCAGGTGCGGACGTTCCCGCGGAGGAATCCATTGGAGGCTCTGCGACTGGATTCCGAGCGGGAACGTCCGCACCATATGCCCGGTCACGTTCTGCAAGGAGGAGCTTCTTGGAGGCGTGCAGCTCGAAGGCGTCCCACGGAAGCGGTTCGTCGAGGGGCCGCGCCGCGGTCGCCGCGGCGACGTCGAGGCCGCACTCGGCAAAGGCCCTCTCCCAGAGCTCGATCTTCAGCTCGTCCCTCCATCCGTCGAATCGGCAGCCGAGCTCGTACGCCCTGCGCAGCACGGGCCAGAGACGCCGGTCCCCGCGCGCGAGAACGCCCTCGAGAACGCTGATCGAGGGATCCCGGAGGCTCAGGTTCACATAGCGGCTTTTGATGCGGCGCGCGAGGTATTCCTCCTTCGCGCGAAACTCGCTCGCGGAGCATTGCCGCTCCCACTGAAACGGCGTGTGCGGCTTCGGGACGAACGGGGAGATCGATACGCCGAGGCTGAACCTCCCCTGCCGGCGCGGCAGCGCGAGAATCCGCTCCACGAGCCCGGCGACGCCGTCGAGATCCTCGTCCGTCTCGGTCGGAAGTCCGATCATGAAGTAGAGCTTGAGAATCTGCCAGCCGCCCGCGAGGATCTTCGAGACGCCGCCGACGATATCCTCGTCGCTGAAGTCCTTTCTGACGACCCGGCGGAGCCGCTCCGTCCCCGCCTCGGGCGCGAGCGTGAAGCCCGACTTCGTCACGGTCGAGGAGGCCGATACTATCGCGCTCGTGATCGTCTCGGGCCTGAGGCTCGGGAGCGCGAGCGACACGTGCCGCCGCTCGAGCTCGGGAACGAGCCTCGCGAGCAGCTCGTCGAGCCGCGGGTAATCCGACGTCGAGAGGGAAAGGAGCGACACCTCGTCCCATCCCGTCGCGTCGAGCCCTTGGAGAACGGCCTCCATGATCTCGTCGACGCTCCGCTCGCGGCACGGCCGGTAGAACATCCCCGCGTGGCAGAACCGGCAGCCCCGCGAGCATCCGCGCATGATCTCGATCGCGAGCCGCTCGTGGACAACCTCCGACGAGGGCACGATCGGCCTCCGCGGGAGATCGCCGCTCGCGAACCGGTGCGCGCGGGCCTTGACCGACGTGCTGATCCCGTCGACGTAGACCCCTTCGATTCCCGCGAGCGCTTCCCGCTTCGCCGCGCGCCCCGCGCGGGCCGATTTGAGCTTCGTGAGCGCCGCGACCGCCTCGGCGAGCGAATCCTCCCCGTCCCCGAGAAACACCGCGTCGATCGCGGCGACGAACGGGAGCGGATTCGAGCAGCACGGCCCGCCGGCGACGACGATCGGATCGCCGTCGCGCCGCGAGGCGGCCTCGAGCGGTATGCCGGCGAGGTCGAGCACCATGAGAAGATTCGTGTAATGCAGCTCGTAGGCGAGGGAGAATCCGACGATGTCGAACCGCGACGCGCTCGTGCCGGTCTGCGGCGACCGGAACGGCTCGCCGCACGCCCGCATGAGATTCCCCGCGTCGGGCCAGGGCGCGAAGGCGAGCTCGACCCCGACGCCCTCCATCGAAGCGAGCGCCTCGTAGAGAAAGCGGATTCCCAGATGGGACATCCCGATCTCGTATGCGTCGGGGAACACGAGGAGAACGTTGAAGCCTCCCTCGACGAATCCGCCGTTCGAGAGGTTCAGCTCCGCGCCCGCATACCGCGACGGCCGCTGCACGAGCGGCAGAATAGCCGTGGTCGTGAAAGATTCGAACGTGTCCGGGGCGCTCTCGCGTTCAGCCGCGATCCTCAACGGCCAACATCCTCCCTCACGCCGAAGCCCTCGCCGCATCCGGTTCTGTCCTCGAAGACGTCCTTGTGGAGACATCCATCCGGTATCACGGGATATTGGCCGCTGAAGCACGCGACGCAGTAGTTGTGAGGCTCCTCGACGCAGGTGAGCAGCCCCTCTCGAGAGAGGTAATGGAGGCTGTCGACGCCGAGGTACTCCCCGATCGCCTCGACCGAATGGTTCGAGGCGATCAGCTCGCCGCGGGTGGGCGTGTCGATGCCGTAGTAGCACGAATGGGTGATGGGAGGCGAGCCGATCCTGAGATGAATTGTGTCCGCTCCCGCCTGGCGCAGGATCGAAACGAGCTTCCGCATCGTCGAACCGCGCACGATCGAATCGTCGACGACGACGATCTTCTTCCCTTTGAGAACGCCGCGGACCGGGTTGAATTTGATCCGCACGTCCCAGTCGCGCATGCTCTGGCGCGGCTGGATGAATGTGCGCCCGACGTAGTGGTTCCTGATGAGCCCGAGCTCGAAGGGAATCTTCGAGGCTTCCGCGAATCCGAGCGCGATCGTGTTGCTCGAGTCGGGCACGGCGATGACGATATCGGCGTCGACGGGCGATTCCTCGGCGAGGCGCCGCCCGAGCTTGCGCCGGACTTTATCGACGTTCTCGCCGAAAACCTTGCTGTCGGGGCGCGAGAAATAGATGAACTCGAAGATGCAGCGCTGGAGAGGCTCTTCGGGCTCCGCGAAACGCATGAACTTCGGGCCGCCGGGGCCGAGGACGCAGAGCTCGCCCGGGGCGACGTCGCGCATGTACTGCGCCCCGATGATATCGAACGCGCAGCTCTCCGAGGCGAAGAGGTACGCGTCGTCGAGCCGCCCGAGGCAGAGCGGGCGAAAGCCCCGCGTGTCGCGCGCCGCCATGACCGTATCGGTGGTGAGAAACACGAGCGAGAAAGCGCCCTTCACCTTCCGGAGCGCTTCCATGATCATCTCCTCGCGCGTCGACTGGCGGCTGCGGGCGATGAGGTGCAGGATGACCTCGCTGTCCGTCGTGCTTCGGAATATCGATCCGTCCATCTCCATCCCGCGACGCAGCTCGATCGCGTTCACGAGGTTCCCGTTATGGGCGACCGCGATTTTGCCGATCTTGCAGTCGACGAGGAGCGGCTGGATGTTGGCGATACTCGAGAATCCCGTCG
>JBFYZM010000127.1:0-22788 GCA_041309505.1 Candidatus Krumholzibacteriota bacterium | reverse complement strand
TGCGATCATGGTTATGGTAAGCTTGCTGGGAGGTTTCTTCTTCGTGCAGCGGAGCTTCGAACGCAAGAGCGGAATCGAACCACAAGAGGTACACACCGATGTCTGACACGACTCTCAACCGGATACTCGCGCTCGTGATATTCCTCATCCCCCTCGTCGTGTATACGCTCACGATGGCGCCGACGCTCGTGTTCTGGGACAGCGGTGAATTCATCGCGACGGCGTACATCCTCGGGATCCCGCACTCGCCGGGGACGCCGCTCTTCACGCTCGTCGGGAGGGTGTTCGCGATGCTGCCGCTGCCGATGGAGGCTGCGGGACGGATCAATTTCTTTTCCGTGGTGTGCGGCTCGCTCGCCGTTCTCATGTGCTACCTCGTCGCGGTGACGACGCTGCGGTTCATGTATCCCGCGCTCAAGGGAGGGCTCGGCCGGTTCATGACGTACGCGGGCCCGTTCACGGGATCCCTGTTCCTCGCCTTCTCCTACACGCACTGGCTCGATTCGACGGAGACGGAGGTGTACGCGCTCAACCTCTTCGTGATGGGGCTGTGCACGTGGCTCGCGCTTCTGTGGTACAGGAATCCTTCAGGGCACGCGCAGCGGCCCGCGGCGGGCGCGGGGGGGAAGGAACGATTGGACGAAGAGGAGCGGCGGGAACGCGGTCATTCGCGGGGGCTCGTGTATCTGATCGTCTATCTCCTCGCTCTGGGCATCAGCTTTCATCTCGGAACCGTGCTCGTGTACGGAGGGATCTTTCTCCTCTTTCTCCTCGTCAGGGAGAAGTCGTTCAGCAACACGGAGCTGATCATCTACACCTTCGGATTCGCCGTGCTTCTGGCGGACATGACGCTGTATAAATCGATCGGGACGACGATCGCGGGGCTCATTATCTTCGCGGCGCTCGTCGCGTGGAGCACGGCGAGGAAGAGCCGCTTCGCGCTCGCGGCGGCGGGGCTCCTCGCTCTCGGAATCTCCGTGCATCTGTACATGTATATCCGCTCGCACCTCGACCCCGGCATCGACATGGTCGATCCCGAGACGTGGCGGGCGATGCATTACCATCTTCGCCGCGAGCAGTACCCGCCGAGCAACATCTTCGTGCGAAAGGCGCCGCTCCTGTGGCAGTTCCAGCACTTCGGGGGATATTTCCGGGAGCAGTTCCGCATGTTCGGCGACGTGCGTCTCGGGATCTTCAACGTCGGAGCGGCGGCGACGGCGATCCCGGTCGCCCTCGGGCTCTACGGTCTCGCGGCGAACTTCATGCGCGAGCGCAAGCTCTGGGTGCTCAACTTCACGAACCTGTTCATCAACTCGGTCGGCCTCATTCTCTATCTGAATTTCAGCGCGAACGAAGTGCGCGAGCGCGATTATTTCTACGCCGGCGCATTCTTCTTCTTCGCGATCTTCATCGGTATCGGCGTGACCGCGCTCCTCGTCTACGGCGCGGAGTATTTCAAGCGCAAGGGGAAGGATCCGGCCTCCTACGTCGTCCCGGTCGGCGTGCTGTGCGTCCTGCTCTCCGTCCTGCCGGCCCGCCACAACTGGTTCACGCATGACAGATCGAATTATTACGTGGCGCAGGATTACGCGCGAAACATGCTCGCGGGTATCGAGCCGGACGCGATCGTCTTCACCGGCGGCGATAACGACACGTATCCGCTCTGGTATATCCAGAGCGTCGAGCGGTACCGGACCGACGTGCGGGTCATCGTGCTCACCCTCCTCAACACGCCCTGGTACGTGAAACAGATGAGGGACCGGGAGCCGCAAGTCCCGATGACGTTCAGCGACGCCGAGATCGAGCGGATGCATCCGATCGGGCTGAAGGACGGCGGCGTCGCGTACAACGACGACATCGTGGTGCAGCACATCATCCAGACGACCGGGTGGAAACGCCCCATCTATTTCGCGACGAGCGTCGCGTCGGCGAAATGGAAACCGTACGAGCAGTACCTCGAGACGCAAGGGCTCGTGATGCGCCTCGTTCCCCGCCAGGGGAGCCGCATGCTCAACGCCTTCATGATCGAGAGATGTTTCGACGGTCTCTTCAGATTCCGCGGCATTCTCAGGGAGGACGGCCGGATCGACGCGTCGATCTACAAGGAGAAGGATCTCAATATAACGCTCAACAACTACGGCGTCGCGGCCGCCGAGCTCGCGAACTCCTACGGAAGGGAGAAAGACTATGCCGGCGCCGTTCGGTGGATGGAGGTCGCGCTCAATTTCGCCCCGTATCTCAAGCCGGCGAACGTCATGCTCGGAACGTACTACTATCTGAACAAGGATCGCGCCGCGGCCGTCGATCACTACCGGAAGATGATGCAGCTCGATCCCGCCGAGCCCGAATACATCCTGAGGCTCGCGTGGATATATTCCGAAAGCGAGCCGGAGAGGGCGATTATGACGATCGACGAAGCCATCGCGCGCATGCCGGATAACCGGCAGTTCTACATCGACGGATTCCGCTACGCGGCGCGGATGGGGATGGTCGACGTCGCGAAGGGATACATCGGGCGATGGCTCGAGAAGCATCCCGACGATCGCGAGATGCGGTCCGCCTTCGAGGACATCGACAGCGTGCTGCAGGCGGATTACGGGACGTCCTCCGGCGCGGGCAGGAAATAATCGCTCTCACGTTCGAAAGAGGTACCAACGGAGTGTCGGAACAAACGCTGCACCGGCTGGTCGCGTTCGCGGTCTTCCTGATACCGCTCGCCGTGTTCACGGCGACGATGGCGCCGACGCTCGTGTTCTGGGACAGCGGCGAGTTCATCGCGACGGCGTATATTCTCGGGATACCGCACTCCCCGGGCACGCCCCTGTTTGCCCTCGCGGGGAGAGTGTTCTCGATGCTGCCGCTGCCGTTCGGCATCGCGGGGCGGGTGAACTTCTTCTCCGTGCTGTGCGGTTCGCTCGCCGTCCTCATGGGGTATCTGATAGCGGTGACGACGCTGCGGTTCATGTATCCCTCGCTCAAGGGAGGGCTCGGGCGATTCATGACCTATGCGGGTCCCTTCGCGGGATCGATGTATCTCACTTTCAGCGAAACGTTCTGGCGGGATTCGACGGAAGCGGAAGTGTACGCGCTCAACGCCTTCGTCATGGGGTTGTGCACGTATCTCGCGCTCCTGTGGTACCGGAACCCGGCGGGCCGCGCGGAACGGAAAGGCGCGGAGGCGGCGCGTCCGGAGACGCGTCCCGACGAGGGGAGCCTCGAACGCGGCCACTCGCGGGGTCTCGTCTATCTCATCATATATCTCCTCGCCCTGGGCATCGGATTTCATCTGGGAACGATTCTCGTATACGGGGGCATCTTCCTGCTCTTTCTCATGGTGAAGGAAAAGGCGTTCGGGAACGCGGAGATCGCCATATACACGTTCGGGCTCGCGGTGATACTTGCCGACATGACGATGCACCGGAATTCCGCCCTGACGGTCGCGGGGCTCCTCGTATTCGCCGCGCTCGTCGCGTGGAGCACGGCGAGGAACGGGCGCTTCGCGCTGGCGGCGGCGGGGCTCCTCGCGCTGGGGATCTCGGTGCACCTGTACATGTACATCAGGTCGCACCTCGACCCGGGGATCGACATGGTCGATCCCGAAACGTGGAAGGCGATGTACGCGCACCTGCGCCGGGAGCAGTATCCGCCGATCCACGTCTTCGAGCGGAAGGCGCCGCTTCTCTGGCAGTTCCGGCATTTCGCGGGATATTTCAGCGCCCAGTTCCGGATGGTCGGCGACGCGTTCCTCGGCCCCATGAATCTGGGCGCCGCGTTGACGGCGATCCCGGTCGCGCTCGGTTTCTGGGGGATCGCGGCGAACTATCAACGGGAGCGCAGGCTCTGGGCGCTCAATTTCACGAACCTCTTCGTGAACTCCGTCGGGCTTATCCTGTTCCTCAATTTTTCGAGCACGGAAGTCCGCGAACGGGACTACTTCTACGGCGCCGCGTTCTACTTCTTCGCGATCTTCATCGGTATCGGGGTGACCTCCCTTCTCGTGGCGGCGGCGCAATGGTCGGAAAGCAAGGGGAAGACGGCGTGGTCGCGCGTCGTGCCGATCGGGGCGCTCTGCCTGTTTCTGTCGGTTCTCCCCGCCCGCTATAACTGGTTCAGTCACGATCGATCGCATTTCTACATCGCGCGCGATTACGGCTACAACCTCCTCGCCGGGCTCGAACCGAACGCGATTCTCTTCACGAACGGCGACAACGACACCTACCCGCTCTGGTACATCCAGAACGTCGAGCGTTTCCGGACCGACGTCTCGGTCGTCAATCTGAGCCTTCTCCGGACGGATTGGTATATCGAGCAGCTCAGGGATCGGGATCCGAAACTTCCCATTCGTCTCACCGACGAGGAGATCGCGCGCATGGAGCCGGTTCCGCTCAAGGGGGGCGGTATCGCCTGGAAACACGATCTCATGGTTCAGCACATCATCCGGGAGGCGAACTGGAAGAGGCCGGTATACTTCGCGACGACCGTTCCTCTCGACACGTGGAAGCCGTACGGAAACCACCTCGAGATGGAGGGGATGGTGCGGCGGCTCGTTCTCCGCGAGGGGGACAACCTGCTCGGCGAATTCGCGCTCCAGAGAAACTTCGACGATATATACCGGTTCAGGGGCATTCTCACGAAGGATTGGCGGATCGACGATTCCGTCTACAAGGACGACGAGACGCGCGGGATGTTCGTCAACTTCGCCGTCGCCATGGCCCAGCTTGCCCAGGAAAAGGCGATAGAGAAGGATTTCGACGACGCGATTCGCCGGATGGAAATCGCGCTCCGGTTCGATCCGACCCTCAAGGCGGCCAACGCGCTGCTCGGCACCTACTACATGATGAATGAAATGGATCAGAAGGCGATCGATCATTATATCCAGGCGATCCGGCGGGATCCCGGCGAGGGAGAATACTGGTCCCGGCTCGCGCGCATCTACGAGTTCAAGGAACAGCATGCGATCGCGCTGAAGAGCATAGACGACGGGATCCGCCACGCGCCGGAATTCCGGCAGCTCTCTATCGACGGCTTTCGCATCGCCGCGCGTCTGGGCGACGGGGAGAGGGCGAAGGATTACATCCGGCAATGGCTCGCCCGGCATCCCGAAGATCGGGAGATGGAGGGCATCCTCGCCGGGGCCGATAAGCTGCTCGAGGACGAGTTCGGGATCGAATCCCGGAGCGGCCGAACGGGAGAGGAGATCGAAAAGTGAAAGAAAAGGTCGTCGTGACGGGAGCCGCGGGATTCATCGGGTCCCATCTCTGCGAGCGCCTGCTGGACGATGGTTTCGAGGTCCTCGCCGTCGACGCGTTCACCGACTACTACAGCCCCGAGAGAAAGCGGCGCCATCTCGCATCCTGCGCCGGGAGACCCGGTTTCGCTCTCGTCGAGGAGAATCTCGCGACGTGCGACGTCGCGCGGCTCATCGACGGCGCCCGGTGCGTGTTTCATCTCGCCGCCCAGGCGGGCGTGCGAAAGAGCTGGGGGAAGGAGTTCTCGACGTACATCGAATCGAACGTCGTCGCGACGCAGCGGCTCCTCGAGGCGCTCAAGGACCGTCCCTCGGTTCCGCTCATCCACTCGAGCTCGAGCTCCGTCTACGGCGAGACGCGCACCCTCCCGATGCGGGAGGATCATCCGACGGTTCCCCTGAGTCCCTACGGGGCGACGAAGCTCGCGGGAGAGCATCTCTGCGAGCTCTACCGCCTCAATTACGGGATCACCTACCGCGCCCTCCGCTATTTTACCGTTTACGGGCCCCGGCAGAGGCCCGACATGGCCTTCAGCCTTTTCATAAACGCGTCGTTCGCGGGTCGTCCGATCGATGTGTACGGCGACGGCCGGCAGACGCGCGACTTCACGTACGTCGCGGACGCCGTGGACGCCAACCTCCGCGCCTTTCGATACGACGGACCCCTGACGGTGTTCAATATCGGAGGGGGGAGCCGCGCGGCGCTCCTCGACGTTCTCGAAGTCCTCGGGCGGGAGCTAGGCGGCCGGCTCGCCATCCGGTTCGTCGATCGCGCGAAGGGAGACGTGACCGATACCTGGGCGGACACGTCGCGGGCGCGGGACGCGCTCGGCTTCGCGCCGCGCGTGGGGCTCGAAGAGGGTCTTCGGAACGAAATCGCTTGGTACCGGAATTACATGAAATCCGCCGAAGGGAAGGGATGATCCTCATGAGCGAGAAAACGAGGCGTTTCGGCTCGGTCGTCATTCCGCTCTACAACGAAGAGGCCAGCTTGCCGGAGCTCTACCGGCAGCTCACGTCCGTCATGGAGCGGACGTTCGCCGCGCACGAGCTCGTCTTCGTCGACGACGGCTCGACGGACGGGTCCATCGAAGTTCTCCGCGAGCTCCGCGGGAGGGACACGCGGGTGAAGATCATTTCCTTCAAGCGCAACTACGGCAAATCCGCCGCGCTCTCGGAAGGATTCAAGGTGACGCGGGGAGACGTCGTCGTCACGATCGACGCCGATCTGCAGGATAATCCGGAGGAGATCCCCGAGCTCGTCGCCAGGCTCGACGAAGGATACGATCTCGTCTCGGGATGGAAAATGGAGCGCAAGGACCCGATCACGAAGACCCTTCCCTCGAAGCTTTTCAACCTCACGACGGCGATCGTGAGCGGAATCAGGATCCACGACTTCAACTGCGGGCTCAAATGCTACCGCGGGGAGGTCGTGAAACGGATCTCGGTCTACGGCGAGCTTCACCGGTTCATCCCGGTCATCGCCGGCTGGGAAGGCTTCCGGGTCACGGAAAAGAAGGTGACGCATTTCGAACGGAAGTACGGGCGCAGCAAGTTCGGCGCGGCGCGCTTTCTCAACGGGATGTTCGACCTGGCGACCGTCATGTTCCTCACGCGCCGCGCGACTTCTCCGCTCCATTTCTTCGGCCGCGTCGCCTTCGCCTTCTTCGCGGTCGGCGGTCTCATCACGCTCTATTTCACGATACTCTGGCTTTTCGGGAGAGGCCTGCACGTGAGACCTCTCATGGTCGGAGGCCTCGTCATGATCGTGATCGCGATCCAGATCGGATCGTTCGGTCTTCTCGCGGAGCTCTTCACGTCGAAGGCCGAGAGGACCTTCGCCTATCGCGAGTACCGGATCGATGACTAGGGGAAACGAGAAGCGCCGGTTCTGCCTCATCGGCCCGACGTATCCGTACCGGGGCGGCATATCGCATTACAACACCTGCCTCATCGGGGAGCTCGCCGCCGCGGGCGACGTGCGCGCGATCAATTTTTCCCGGCTCTATCCCGGCTTTCTGTTCCCCGGCACGACGCAGCTCGACGAGAGCAAGCGGCCGCTCGCGGCCGACTCGTCGCGCCTCATCGATTCGATCAATCCCTTCACCTGGATCAGGGCGGGCGTGCGCGCGGCGCGCGGCAAGCCCGATCTCGTTCTCGTGCAGTGGTGGCATCCGTTCTTCGCCCCCGCGTTCTTCACGATATGCGCCGTGCTGAAGCTCATGCGCCGCGTGAAGGTCGTCTTTATCTGCCACAACGTGCTCCCGCACGAGAAGTCGCTCGTCGACCGTTTCCTCGCGGCTCTCGCATTCTCCCTCGCCGACGGCTTCCTCGTCCAGTCGCGGGGGGACCGGGACAAGCTGCTCCGCATCCGCAGAAACGCCCCCGTGATCGTGCATCCGCATCCGATATACGATTTCTTCTGCGCGGGCGGCTTCACGAGGGAATCGGCGCGGGCGAGGATCGGAGCGTCCGCCGGTCCGCTTCTCCTGTTCTTCGGCTATATCCGCGGCTACAAGGGGCTCTCGTATCTCATCGAGGCGATGCCGCTCATCCGCGAGAAGGTGCCTGCGAAGCTCCTCGTCGTCGGAGAATTCTACGACGACACGGCGCCGTACACGGAGCTCGTCGAGCGGCTCAAGCTCGCCGACGCCGTTCGCTTCGAGAATCGCTACGTCGCGAACGAAGAGGTCGAGGCCTTCTTCGTCGCGAGCGATCTCGTCATTCTCCCCTATGTCTCGGCGACGCAGAGCGGCATCGTGCAGATCGCCATCGCCGCCAATCGTCCCGTCGTCGTGACGGACGTCGGCGGATTGAGCGAGGCCGTCTCCGAGGGAAAGACCGGATTCGTCGTGCCGCCGCGGGATCCGGCCGCCCTCGCCCGGGCGGTCGTCCGGTTCTTCGAGGAGGGATGGGCCGCGAAAATGGCGCCCTGGTTCGAGGACGAGAAGAAGCGGTTTTCCTGGAAGGCGATGACCGAGGCGATCGACGAGCTCGCGCGGCTCATCGAGAAGAGGTGAGCGTGCCGATGCGTCGCACCGTCCATGCAATCGTGCTCAACTGGAACGGCAGGGGCGTCCTCGGGCCGTGTCTCGCTTCCCTCAGGCGGGTAACGGAGCCGCCTCTCGAGATCATCGTCGTCGACAACGCCTCGAGCGACGGCTCGGCGGAGATCGCGCGCCGCGAAGCGCCCGGGGCCGAGCTCATCGTGAACGAGCGCAACCTGCTCTTCGCAGAGGGAAACAACGTGGGAATCCGGCGCGCGATCGAGCGCGGCGGCTCGCTCTTTCTTCTGATCAACAACGATACCGAGGTCGATCCGGCCTTCGCCGCGCGGATGCTCGAAGCGCTCGATCGCGATCCGGCGGCGGGAATCGTCGGCCCGAAGATCGTCTATGACGACGATCCGAAGCGGATATGGTACGGCGGGGGCGGCTTCGTCCCGATCCTCGGGATTCCGAAGCACGAGCATATTCGAAGGATCGACGGGTCCTTTCCCGAGCGCGGGGGAGAGACGCTCTGGGTTTCGGGCTGCGCGATGCTCGTGAAGCGGGAGGTCGTCGACGCCGTCGGCCTTCTCGACCCGTCATACCGGATCTACTGCGAGGACGTCGATTTCTGTCTCAGGGCGAGGCGCGCGGGATGGAAATGCCTCTACGAACCGCGCGCCCTCGTGCGGCACAAGGTGAGCTATTCGAGCGGCGGCGGCATGACGCCGTTCAAGCTCGAGAACCGGATCGCGGGCACGTGGAAGCTCTTCAGGCGATACAAGCCGCTCTGGTGGAGAACGCTCATGTTCCTCCCGCAGGGGGCGCTCTTCGTTCTCCTCGCGGCCGCGCTGCTGCTGGGCGGCCGCTTCGGTCTTCTGCGCGGCGCCATGCGGGGTGCCGTGCGGGCGGCGCGCGGAGCGTGACCTTATAAGATCAGCGATCCAAAGGGTTTGCTCGAACGGCGGAAATTTGGTAGACTTAGGATAACCCGACGGAGGTTTCGGTTGAAAAAGGCATCACCCTCGCCGGCGCGCGCTCCAGGCATCGGATTTCTCGAACGCCTCGAGACCGGCTCTTCCTGGAAGCGCGCCCTCGCGCTCGCCGCGATTCTCGTCGTCGTTCTCTGCGCGCTCATGGGGGACGTCGTTTTCCGGAACAGGATATTTTTCGTTCCCGATTCCCAGGCCCCCATGAATTTCGCCGCCGTGGGGGAGAGGGCGCTCCGGGACGGCACGTATCCTCTCTGGAATCCGTACCTCTTCTGCGGGATGCCGAGCTACGCGAGCCTTTCCTTCGCGCCGTACGTGTATCCTCCCGCGTTCATCACCTACGTGCTGCAGAATTACCTCCATTTTCCCGAGATGACGTGGCTCCTGTTCCATTATCTCCTGGCGGGCGCGGGTGTGTATCTTCTCGCCCGCTCGCTCGGTGTGCGCTCGTCGGTGTCGATTCTCGCGGGCGTCACCTTCATGATTCTGCCGAATTTCGTCGCCATCGGCGCGTACGGCCACGGCTCGCAAGCGGCGTCGATCGCGTACATGCCCTTCGCGCTCCTCCTTTCGTGGCGGATCCTTCGAGGATACCGGCGTCTGACGACGGCGGCCCTGCTCGCGATCGTTCTCGGTTTCCAGATGCTGCGCGGCCACGTGCAGATCGCCTACTACACGTATCTGCTCATCGGTCTCCTGTTCCTCTTCGAATCGATATGGCTCCTCCGCGCGGGCCGCTCGCGCGCGATCGCGGAGAACCTCGCGTTTCTCGCGGCGGCGGTGATTCTGGCCGTGGGAATCGCCGCGGTGCTTCTCATACCCGTGCGGGAGTACGCGGCCTACTCGATCCGGGGCGGGAGCGGCGCCGGGGGGCTCGACTACGGCTACGCGACGAACTGGAGCCTCCACCCGAAGGAGATGCTCACCTTCGTCTTCCCGTGGGCTTTCGGATACGGCGCGCCGACCTACTGGGGGGAGATGCCGTTCACCAACTACCCGAACTATCTCGGCATCGTGACCGTCGTTTTCGGCCTCTTCGCCTTCCGGTACGCGCGGGATCGCCGTACCTGGTTTCTCGTCGCGGCGATCGTCTTGGCGACCGTCCTCAGCTTCGGGAAGTTCTTCCCGATTCTCTACGGGCCGATGTTCAAATGGCTTCCGTATTTCAACAAATTCCGGGTACCCGTTATGGCGCTCATCGTTCAGCAGCTCGCCGCGGTCGCCGTCATGGCGATCGGCGTCGAGGAATTCCTCAAGCGCCGAGACGAGAAGCGGCTGCCGCGGTGGCTCGAGCCGGGACGGATGAAATGGATTCTCGCGGGGGCGGCGATCGCGCTCTTTCTCGCCGTCATCGCGAGCGGCGGCATCAGGGGCGGCGTCGCCGGGAATCCGGCGATCGCGGCGAGGATTTCGGCCGGCGATCTCGATTTCGCCTCGTCCGCGTTCGCCGCGAACCTGATGAAGACGCTGGGCGTCGTTCTCGTCGTGTGTCTCGTCGCGTTTCTCGCGGTCTCGCGCCGGGTGCTGGCGAACACGGTCGTTCTCGCGATCGCGATCGTCGCCGCCGTCGATCTCCTCATGGAGAACGGCAACATTCTCCATCCGGAGAAGGGCTGGCCCGGCTCCCAGGCGATCATCGCGGATCGAAGCGCGCGCGAAGAGCTCGCGAAGCCGGACGCGGCGACGAATTTCCTGGCGGCCGACACGACCCTCTTCCGCGTCTTCCCGGTGCCCGCGGCCAAGCTCGGGCAGTGGGGGTACAGTTCGCCCTTCTTCAGCAAGAACGAGTTCATGTCCTTCGGCATCTACTCGCTCGGCGGGTATCACGCCGCGAAGCTCAAGAATTACCAGGACGTCATGAACGCGATGTTCGCGGCCTTCAACGAGGGCGCCTACCCGGCGGCGATTCTCGATATGCTGAACGCGAAGTATTTCCTTTCTCTCTATCCGCTTTTCCGCGAGGGTTCGGCGTTTCCGCTCGTGCTGCAGTCGGGCGACGCGTACGTGTACGAGAATCCGGGGGCGCTTCCGCGCGCGTACTGCGTCGACGCCTTCCGGGTGCTTTCGAAGCCGGACGCGCTCGCCGCGCTGCGCGCGGCCGATTTCGATCCGTCGCGGGAAGTGATCCTGAACGAGGAGCCTTCGATCCGTCCGGTATCCTCCGCCGGTTCGAGCGCGCGGATCACGGAGTACGGGCTCAACGCGATCTCGATCGCCGCGCACGTCGAGAAGCCGTGCATTCTCGTCGTGAGCGAGATCGACTATCCCGACTGGCACGCGGAGGTAGACGGTGCGGAGACGCGGATTCTGACGGCGAATTACTGCCTGCGCGCGGTGCCGCTCGCTCCGGGCGATCACGAGATACGGATGCGTTTCGTTTCGCGGGCGCTCCGCGTGTCGCTGATCGTTTCGATCGCGAGCTTTGCGGCCGCCGTCCTGATCCCCGTCGTCGGGGGCGTCATGTTCGCAAAAGGAAAAAGGTGAGCGCATGGAAACCCTCGTCATCATGCCGACCTACAACGAAAAGGAGAATATCGCCGAGATCGTCGGCGCCGTGCTCAAGCTCGGACGGGGCATCGAGATGCTCGTCATCGACGACAATTCGCCCGACGGTACGGGCGCGATCGTCGACTCGATGGCCGCCGTCGATCCTCGCCTTCACGTGATCCACCGGCCGGGGAAGCTCGGGCTCGGCTCGGCGTACATCATGGGTTTCACGTGGGCGCTCGCGAACACCGACGCGAAGTACGTGTTCGAGATGGACGCCGATTTTTCGCACGACCCGAACGCCATTCCCCAGTTCCTCGAAGCGATCGCGACGAACGATCTCGTGATCGGCTCGCGATACATCAGGGGGATATCCGTCGTGAACTGGCCTCTCGAAAGGCTCATCCTGAGCTATGCCGCGAATAAATACACGCAGTTCATCACCGGTCTTCCCATCAGGGACGCGACGGGCGGATTCAAGTGTTTCAGGCGCGAGGTTCTCGAAGCGCTCCCGCTCGACCGGATCAGGAGCGACGGGTACTCCTTTCAGATCGAGGTGAATTTCTTCTGCTGGAAGAAGGGATTCCGGATCGCGGAGATCCCGATTCTCTTCGTCGACCGGCGCGTCGGGACTTCGAAGATG
The DNA here is from genome assembly GCA_041309505.1 of Candidatus Krumholzibacteriota bacterium. Taxonomy (GTDB): domain Bacteria; phylum Krumholzibacteriota; class Krumholzibacteriia; order Krumholzibacteriales; family Krumholzibacteriaceae; genus SSS58A. The sequence continues at coordinate 10,431 of JBFYZM010000127.1, read as the reverse complement.
TCGAAAAAGATAGTCAGGGAAGCGGCGTTCATGATCTGGCGGCTGCGCTTCATGAACCCGCGGCGGTGGCGTTCGTGACGCTTCCGGGGGCATAGAGATGGATCTCACGATCATCATCGTCACGTACAACAGCCGCGCGCCCGTCGAACGGTGCATCGCCTCGATCGAGATGCACGAGCCCCGGCGGGCGTACGAGATCGTCGTCGTCGACAACGCCTCGAGCGACGGAACGGCGGAAGCGGTCGCGAAGCGGTTCCCGCGCGTGCGCGTTCTCGCGAACGGCGAAAACCTCGGCTATTCGAGAGGGGTCAACCAGGGAATACGGCTCTCGAGCGGCCGCGCGATCCTCATCCTGAATCCCGACATCATCGTGCGGGAAGGCTCGATCGACCGGCTCATGGAGTTCCTGGACTCGCATCCGGACGCCGGCATCGTCGGATCGAAGCTCGTCTACCCGGACGGACGCCTCCAGCATTCGTGCCGGTCCTTCTACACGATGGGCGCCCTCGTGCTGCGCCGGACCTTTCTCGGCGCGCTCTTCCCGCGGGCGAAGCCGCTCAGGGATCATCTGCTTCTCGATTACGATCACGAGACGCCGCGAAAAGTCGACTGGATCATCGGCGCCTGCATGCTCGTGCGGCGCGCCGCTCTCGAGAAGGTCGGCGCCATGGACGAACGCTTTTTCCTCTATTTCGAGGACATCGACTGGTGCAACCGGATGAAGCGCCACGGATGGTCGGTATACTACGCGCCCTCGTCGGTGATGACGCACACGTACGAGCGATCGAGCGCGAGGTCGATCCTCCGAAAGCCGTTTCTCATCCACATACTGAGCCTCATGCGTTATTTCGAGAAGTGGAACAGGTTCTTCTACGCCGTGCGGCGAAACCGCGGAGCCATCAAGGCCTCGGTGCTCGCCCTTTCCGACCTCGCCGCGCTCAATCTGAGCTTTCTCGCGGCGTACCATGTGAGAAATCTTCTCCAGCCGCTGTTCGAATACAGCCTCTATCCGATCGGATGGTACGGATCCTTCGTTCTTTTCTCCAACCTCGTATTCTTCATCGCGCTCGTCACGGGAGGACTCTACCGCGTCGGCCGGGAAACGCCCTTCTCCGAGGAGTTCATGCGCGTCGCGCGCGCGATGTTCCTCGGGCTTATCGTGCTCATGGCGGCGACCTACATCAGCAGGGTCCGGATCTACTCACGGGCGGTCGTGCTCGGGCAGGCGGGCATCGCCGTATTCGCCATCGCGCTTTTCAGGCGCATGATACGCGAAATGCACCGCGAGCTCGTCAAGGCGAGATTCGATCTGAAGCGCGTTCTCATCGTCGGCTCGAAGGAAGAGGCGGCCGAGCTCGCCGAGCGACTTGTCGGAGAAACCGAGCTCGGGATCGACGTCGCCGGGTACGTGGGCGACGGGGCGGGAGCCCTTGGCACGCCGGAGGAGCTGCCCGACCTTATCGAGCGGTTCAAGATTCAGGAGGTTCTCATCTGCCAGTCGCGGCAGAACGACCGCGCGCTGCTGCCGTTCCTCGCCCATTCGCGCCGCCGAGTCATCCAGATACGGATGATTTCTCCGCTCGCGCGCTTGTTGGGGCGGGGGGTGCGCGTCGAGGATTTCGCGGGGCTCGCGGTTTTCTCGCTGGAACGAAGGATTCTCTTCGGTTTCGAGCGCGGGATCAAGCGGCTCTTCGATTGCGCCGCGGGCGCGATCGCGCTGCCGTTCGTCGAATGCGCGTTCCTCGCGTTCCGTTTCTATGGTAGAATGAGCGGCACGGTGACGTTTTTCAGCGAAGAGCGAAGCGGGCGAAAAGGGCGCGCGTTCGCCTGGCCGCGAGCGCTCCGCGCTTCGGGGCGCGAGGCGGGGGATTTCGTCAAGCCGGCGCTCTGCCTCGCCCTCATCGGAGGACGGCTGAGCCTCGTCGGGCCGCCGCCCCTGTACGGGGAGCAGGAGAACGAGTTCGCGGGCGCCCTCGCGAGGGTGAGACCGGGCATAACGGGCCGATGGAGGTTGTCCCGGCGCGGATCGAGACGTCTGGCGCTCGAGGAGGAGACGCTCGGTCTCGAATCGTGGTCGTTGGAACGGGATATCATGATATTCATGGAATCGATAGGGATGCTGTGCTCGGGCACGTATCCGAGATGGTTCTTCAGCAAGGGAGATGCGGCGTGAGGCGTATATTAATCGTGATGACGGCGTGCGCGCTGCTCGCGCCGGGAGCCGCGCTCGCGGCGAGCGGCGACTGGGAGATCTTCGTGAACGCGAGCGCGATCAACCGGATCGAATGCGTCGGAGATTCGATCTGGTGCTCGACGAGAGGCGGGATACTCGTCTTCAGCCTCGTCGATTCGTCGTTCGTTCAGCACCTCGACGGTCTCGGATTCCGTTCGACCGACGTTTCGGGCGTCGCGAGGGATGCCCGGGGGAGCGTATGGGCGAGCTTCACGACGAGCGGCGTGGCGCGGATCGACCGTTTCGGGAGCGCCGAACCCTTCGTGAAAACCTACAGTGCGACGATCGACGGCCTCATGAGCGACAGCGTCACCTGCATCGCCTCGGCGGGGGACGACGTGTACTACGGTTCGACGGGCGGGATAGCGAAGTTCTACGACAATCTTCATTCCTTCGAGCCGATTCTCTCGGACAGTCTCGAAGGAGTGCCCGTGCGCGATCTCCTCGCGCGGGGGGATACGCTCTGGATCGCCTGCGAGAGAGGCGTCGCCCGCTTTCTGCGGAGCACGTTCAACTACACGATGTACCGTGTCGGGAGCGCCACGTCGCTGTGCGCTCACGGGGGAGCGATTCACGTCGCGGGAGCGAACGGCGTGCAGCGCTTCGACGGGAGCGCCTGGGTGTCGCTCGGCCAACCAGGCGGTTTCGTCCCCCTCTCGGTCGCCTCGGGGACGGGAACGCTCTACTGCATCACCGACGCGAAGGCGTACCGGCGGGACGGCTCGTCGTGGACGGACATCACGGCGAACATGAAGACCATGTTCTCCCAGAAATACATGATTGGCGGGGGATCCAATATTCTCAAAACGGTCGCCGTCGATCCTCGCGGGACCGTCTGGGTCGCCGGTCTCGAAGCGCAGATCAACCGCGGGGCGTACCTCTCCGCGCACGTTTCGAATTCGTGGATGAACAAGGCGCCGGAGCATCTCTCCCAGAACGGGATCGTCGCGCTCAGCGTCGTTCCCGGGCAGGGCGTATGGGCCAGCACGCGGTACTTCGGAATCAGCTACCGATCGAATGCCGGCGCGTGGACGACGTACTGGAAAATGCGGACGCCGACGGACGAGGCCGGACTGTCATATTTCCTGAACAATATCGCGCTTCTACGCGACTCGCGGGGGTATCTGTGGTGCGGCGCCTTTCTCGATCTCGACCGCATCGCGATCAACGACCCGTTCATCAAAACGGACGACGAATGGGAGCATTACGCGCTGAACGAGGGAACGATCACGACGAACCGTTTCGTCAGGGCGAAGGAGGACCCGGAAGGGAACCGGTGGTTTCTCTCCGATGACGTGCTCGGGGAGGAGGGACTTCTCGGGATCAATATCCTCAAGGCGGACGGCACCGCGTGGCTGAGCGTCACGCCTTCGACCGCGTCGGGGATGGCGGGGGGGAGCGTTTTCGACGTTTCCTTCGGCGCCGGCGGCGTCGTCTATCTCGCCCTCAGGGGCTACGGTGTCCAGGTATGGTACACGGGCGGGTTCGATTGGGCCCACCTGAGCGATCTCGCGAGCGACGGGTGGGCCACTATCGTCGATCCCGGAGATCTCGCCAGCAAGGATCTCTTCGCCGTCGAGAACGGGAGCGACGGCGCCGTCTGGGTCGGCACGGCGAGCGGTCTCGTGCGCTGGAAAGCGGGCGTCATCGATTCGTTCACCATCAAGACGAGCCCCGGCGAACAGGGACTCATCGGCGCCGGCGTGTTCGATCTCGAGTTCGACGGAGCGGGGAACCTCTGGGTCGGCACCGAGCAGGGGCTGAACAAGATAACCCCGGAAGGAGCGATCGAGGCGTTCACCTCCCCGGAGGCGTGGAAGGGAGACCTGTATCCGAGCTCGGTCATTTCGCCCCTTCCGTCTCCCCACTGCGCGACGCTCGCGTGCGATCGGGACGCCGGCGTTCTCTGGATCGGCACCCCGGGCGGTCTCGCGCGGCTCGACGTGACTCCGAGGCCCGAGGTGAGGGAGACGCTTTCGCGGATGATCCTGTATCCGAATCCGGTGCACATCTCGCGCGGCGACGCGGAAATCAAGATATCGAGAATCTCGAATCCCGTCTCGATTCGCGTCTACACGATCGAGGGGCAGCTCGTGCACAGCGCCGACGGCATCCTGGACGGGGAGCGGGCGTGGGATCTCCTCACGCTCAACGGATTCAAGGCTCGCTCGGGTATCTACATCGTAGAGGTGAGCGACGGCCGTTCGACAGAAACCAGGAAGATCGCGATTATACGATGACCAAAGGAACCCGCAAAAAAATCCTGATTGTCGGCGCCGGCGAGGCGGCGCGGATGGTCGCCGCGGAGATCGCCGCGCACCGCGAGATCGGCGGCGACGTGATCGGGTTCCTCGACGACAATCCGCGTCTCGCCAAGAAGAAGATTCTCGGCCTGCCCGTCCTCGGGAGAACGGTGGAGCTCGAACGCGTCGCGGCGCGTCGAACCGTGGACGAGGTTATCCTCGCGATCCCGAGCGCCACCGGGTATTTCGTGCGATGCATCATCAAGCACTGCCGGAAAGCGGGGCTCCCGTTCAAGATCGTCCCCGGAGTCATGGAGATCCTCAAGGGGGACGTTCACATAGAGCAGATCAGGGACGTCCGTATAGAGGATCTGATGGGAAGGGAGTCCGTCGATCTCGATCTCGAATCCGCGCGAAAGGCGCTCGCCGGGAAAGTGGTGCTCGTGACGGGCGCCGGCGGCTCGATCGGAAGCGAGTTGTGCCGCCAGATCGCGCGCGCGCTTCCGCGGCTCCTCGTCCTTCTCGGCAGGGGCGAGAACCGGATCTTCGACATCGAAGACGAGCTCCGATCCTCGTTCCCGCGCCTCGATCTCAAGTCGTACATCTCGGATCTCCGCGACGCCGACCGGACGATGCGCATCGTCCACGAATGCTCGGCCGAAGTCATCTACCACGCCGCCGCGCACAAGCACGTCCATTATATGGAACGCGATCCGGCGGAGGCGGTCGTCAACAACGTCGCGGGGAGCGTCAACATCGTTCGGGCGGCCGAGGCGTGCGGCGTCTCCCGCTTCGTATTCATCTCGACCGACAAGGCGGCGAGCCCCCGCGGCGTCATGGGCGCGACGAAGCGCCTCATCGAGCTGTATCTGCGCGCCCGGTGCGGCGCCGGGACACCGTGCCGCTTCATAACGGTTCGATTCGGGAACGTCATCGGGAGCACGGGGAGCGTCGTTCCTCTCTTCCTCAGACAGATACGGCGCGGCGGGCCCGTGACGGTCAGCGACCCGCGCGCGACGAGATACTTCATGACGGTCAAGGAGGCCGCTCTTCTCGTCATCAGGGCGTCGGTCGTGGGCAAGGGAGGGGAGACCTATATCCTCGACATGGGAGAGCCGCTCAATATCCTCGAGGTGGCGGAAGATCTCATCATCCTCGCCGGATACGAACCCGAGACGGAGATCCCGATCGTCGTCACCGGGCTCCGCGAGGGGGAGAAGCTCCACGAGCAGCTCGTCGCCGCCGACGAGAAGCTCACGCCGCTCGGCGAGGAGAAGATCCTTCTCGCCCGCTCCACCGATCCCGTTCCCGCCGGGATCGAGAAAGGGATCGAGAATCTCATCTCGGTGGCGAGAAAGGGCCGGCAGGAAAAGGTGCTCCAGTGCCTCGCCGCCCTGATTCCGGAATTCGGCGCGCCGGATGAAGATCCGGGAACCCCCGCATGAATCAAAGGCGCGATGAGGAACCGGTGAAGGCAGAGCTCGAACATCGTCCCCCGCGCGAGGAGCTTGAACGTTTCATCGGCTCCATCCCCGGGGCGACCTTTTTTCATACTCCCGCGTGGCTCGATTCGCTTGAAACGGCCTTCGGCGATTTCCGCGCGCTCTGGCTCACCGCGCGCGAAGGGGACGTTCTCGCCGGGGTCATGCCGGCCGTGCGCGTCTCGCGGGGGCCTTTCTCGTATCTCTGGTCTCTTCCCTTCGGGACGTACGGTGAGCCGCTCGCGCGGGACGACCGGATCCGAGAGGCGCTCCTCGAGGAGTTCTTCCGTCTCGCCCGGGCACCCGGGTGCCTCGAGGGGGGGGCCGTTCTCTTTCGGGGGGAACCGCCGGCTCGGGCTTCGCGCGGTTTCCGCGTCGCGATGGAGGAGTGCCGGCTCGTCTCCCTCGAAAAGGGATTCGACGAGGTATGGAGCACGCAGTGGAGCAGCAAGCGCCGCCAGCTCGCGCGGCGCGGCCTCGATGCGGGCGTCGTCGCGCGGAGCCTCGAAACGGAAGACGAGGTGAGGCGTTTCCATGCGATATACGCGGCCGAATCGCGCTCCTGGGGAGGCGTTCATCCGTATCCCGAGCGTCTTTTCCTGGAGCTCTTCCGGCGCCGGGGCGGGGCGGCGATCTTCTGGGGGGCGTTCCTGCGCGACGATCTTCTCGGGGGCCATATCGATTTCTATCATGGCGAAATGGCGCAGGCCTGGCAGGGAGGGATGACGGAGCGCGCCGGCGAGTTCGAGGCGGGCGCCATTCTCATACGGAGCGCGATGCAGGAGGCCTGCAGGAGGGGCTGCAGGGTATTCAACCTCGGGAGCAGCGGCGGCAACCGGGGCATTCTCTTCTTCAAGGAATCCCTCGGAGGACGCGAGCACCGCTATCCCGTGATCTCGACGCGGAAGCGGTGGTGGGCGCTCGTGCGGGGAAGGAGCGGCGCGTGACCCGGTCGAAGATCGCCGAGAACACGATCTTTCTCACGGTGAGCGGCGCCGCGAGCGTTCTCTTCACGCTCGCCCAGCTCTCGATCCTGACCCGCTTCCTGAGCGTGGACGATGTAGGGCTGTTCGTGACCCTCAGAGGATTTTCGCTCCTGCTCGGGGCGGTGATCCTGCTCGGTTTGCCGCAGGTGCTCGTGAGGTTCTTCCCCACGTTCGAGGCGCGGAACGACGCGCGGAAGGCGATCCTCGTCTTTGTTCTCTCGAGCGCCGCCGTCGTCGTGCTCGGCGCGGGGCTCTATTTCTCGTCGGGGCTCTGGGAGCGCCTCATGCCCGCCGGGCTCCGCGGGCTCATCGCGTCGCGCGAGCTCATCGCGTGGCTCGCGCTCTCGTCGGTGACGCTCGCTCTCAAGATGCTGCTCTACGGCGGCTTCAGCGGGCTCCGCGAGATGCGCCTGCAGATGCTCCTCGAGATCGTGTACCTCGCGGCCTTGACCGCGTACATGATCGCCGAGCGCGACCGCCTCACCGTCGAGATGCTCTTCGCGGCGATGTTCGTCCTCAATCTCGGCGTATTCGCGGCGGGGATACCGCTCCTGGTGAAACGCGCCCGCGGGGGCGCTTTCACGGCGGGCGCGGTCTCAGAGGGCATCGTCGTGCCCGGTCTCTTCTCGTACTGGGCCGGTTCGTTCTGCCTCAGCATCGTCGCGCTCGCGTTCACCGATGTCGATCGCTTCGTCATGTCTTCGGTGCTCCCGATGGCCTCGATCTCGCTCTTTCACGTCGCCTCGCGCGTCGACGTCCTGCTCAAGCGTTTCCTCGGCCTTCCCATTCTCGCCGCGCAGCCGGAGATCACCCGTGTGTATGAAGAGGGCAGATGGGACGATATCGCGGGGAGAATCGGACTCTTCACGAAGGGACTGGTCGCCGGGGCGCTCCTCTGCACGGCGCTGTTCGCCGTGATCGGGCGCGACGTGATCGTTCTGCTCACGGACACGACGTACGCCGCCTCGTACCGGATCCTGCTCATCTTGCTTCCGACCGTGCCTCTCGCGGCGATCTCGGCGCCCCTCATGGCCACGATGCGTTCGCTCCATTTCATCAAATGGGCGGTCATCTGCGATTTCCTGTGGATGGCGGGCTATTTCGGAACGTTCGTCCCGTTGGTCTCGGCGATGGGCGTCGAGGGCATGGCGGTCTCCCAGGTGCTCGCGTCGATCGTGCAGATGGCGGCCGCCATCGTGCTCGCGAAGCGCGGGGGATTCTTCGGCGGGATCGATCCGCGGCTCGGCCGGCTCCTCGCCGCGCTCGCCGTCGTCGTCGCGTGCGGCATGTTCGCGACGTCGCGCGTGCACCTGTACGCGTCGATCGTCTTCGTCGCCGCGGCCCCGTTCGCCGCGCGTTTCATCATCGCGCGGCTCGGCGTTTTCGAACCGGGCGAAAAGGAACAGATCATCGATCTCGTAAAGGTCAAGGCGGGGAGGAGGATCGCCGCGTGGATGCTTTCCGCGGCGGCTCGTTGAAAATGCCGAAAATCCTCATGATCATCAATTTCTTCCCTCCCGGGGGAGGGGGCGGCGTGTACCGGCCGCTCTCCTTCGTCAAGTACCTTTCCCGTCTCTCGTGGAGCGTCACCGTCGTGACGCCGCGTCCCGGCGAGTACTGGATCTCGGATCCGGGGCTCGAGAAGGAGATTCCACCCGGAGTGCGGGTGGCGCGGACCGATTCCCTCTCGGGGCGTCGATTCCTGCGCGCGCTTCGCGGCGGCCCGCCTCGCGCGGCGTCGCGCCGTTCCTCCGGAGGCTTCGCCGCGCTCAGGCGCCTCGGCGAGCTCTTTCTCTTTCCCGACACCTACGCGGGCTGGGCGCCGTTCGCCGCGCGCGAAGCGGAAAGGCTCTGCCGCGAGGAACGTTTCGACGTCGTCTATTCCACGAGCCCGCCGGACAGCTCGCATCTCCCCGCGAGGCGGATCGCCCGCGCGTTCGGAATTCCGTGGGTCGCCGATTTTCGCGATCCGTGGTTCAATCTCCACCTGCGAAGGCCGCCGACGCCGCTCCACCGGGCGCTGCACGAGCGTCTCGAGCGCTCCGTCGTCTCGCGCGCCGATCTCGTGCTCGTGACGACCGAGGCCCATGAGCGGATGCTCGGCGAGAGATATCCCCGAAGCCGGATCGAGCGGATCCCGAACGGTTTCGACGAAGAGGATTTCGCGCGGGAGCCCCGTGTGCGGCCCCCGGCTGCCCCCTTCACCGTCACGCATTGCGGGATGCTCACCCTCGGCCGCAGCACGAAGCCCTTTCTCGAGGGGCTCGCCGCTTTCGCGAAGCGCTCTCCCGCCGCGGCGCGCGCGATGCGGATCGTCTTCATCGGCCCGCGCGAATCGGCGAACGAGGAATGGGTGAAGCGCTTCGATCTCGGGGACCGCGTCGTTTTCGAGGACAACATTCCACACCGCGAGTGCGTCGCGCGCGAGACGGCGAGCCACGTGCTGCTCCTCATCAAGCACGACGACGAGCGCTACCGGGGGCTCGTGCCCGGCAAGCTTTTCGAATATATCGGTGCGAGACGCCCCATTCTTGCCGTCGCGCCGGAAGGAGAGGCGTCGCGCATCGTGCGGGATCTCCGGCGCGGAGAGACGCCTCGCATAGACAGGCCGGACGAGATAGCCGCGGCGATCGAGACGATGTACGGGCGCTATCTCGAGGGAACGCTCGAGAGCGCGTATTCCGTCGACGCAGTGCCGCGATATTCGCGGAGGGCCGAGGCGGAGAGGTTGAGCGAGCTCCTCGAGAAGCTGATCGGAGGGAAATGCGGCGGAAAGACATAAGGAACGTGGCGCTGGGAGCGGTTCTGTTCGGCGTGCTGCTCCTGCCGCTCCGCGACACGGTCGTCGACGACACCTTCATTCACCTCCAGTACGCGAGAAACCTCGCCGCGGCGGGAGAGCTCTCGTTCAACCGGGGGGATCCGACCTACGGCGCGACGAGTCCGCTCTGGGTGGGGATCCTCGCGCTCTCCGCGAAAGCGGGCGCCGATCTTCTCGTCTGGTGCCGGGTCTTCGCCTGGCTCTTCGCGGCGGCCTCGATCGCGCTCGTCTACCGGATCACGGCGGCCGCGGGCGGCGGGCCGTGGACGCCGCTCGCCGCCGCGCTCATGCTCGCTTCGGATGCGTGGTTCGTGCGGTGGAGCGCGGTCGGCATGGAGACGTCGTTCGCCGTTTTCATGACGCTCGTCGTCATGGCCCTCGCGCGTCCCGCGGCGCGGTCGGCAGGGCGCTCGGCGCTTCTCGGCGCCGCGCTCTTCCTCGCCGCGCTTTCCCGTCCCGAGGCCCTGCTCCTCGTTCCGCTCGCCGCGGGCGCGTTTCTCTTCGCGAAGGGCACTGTGCGGCGATTCACGTTCCTCCTCGTGTTCGCTCCGCTCTTCGCCGCGTGGCTTTTCGTCATTGAGCGGCACACGGGGAGCTTTTTCCCTCTCACGGCGGGAGCGAAGCAGGGCGCGATCGATTTTTCGCCGCTCATACTTCGGCGCGCCGT
>JBFYZM010000126.1:0-3946 GCA_041309505.1 Candidatus Krumholzibacteriota bacterium | reverse complement strand
GCCTTTCGTTAAATGCTGAGCTTCTTCATCGGCCGCCTCACCCAGAGATCGAATACGAGACGGCAGAAGACGCATGCCGCGAACATGCTCGTGAGAATCCCGATGCTCAGCGTCGTCGCGAAGCCCTTGATCGGTCCCGTTCCGAATTGCCAGAGCGCTATCGCGGTGATGAGGGTCGTCAGGTTCGAGTCGACGATCGTGACGAACGCGCGCCCGTACCCGGCGTCGACCGCGGAGCGGATCGTCTTTTCCCGCCGCAGCTCCTCCCTGATGCGCTCGTAGATGAGCACGTTCGCGTCGACGGCCATGCCGACCGTGAGCACGAGGCCCGCGATGCCCGGCAGGGTCAGCGCCGCCCCGAAGTAGGCGAGGCAGCCGAACAGGCTGACCATGGTCAGAACGAGACCCAGCGTGGCTATGACACCCGCAAGCTGGTAATAGACCATCATGAAAATAACGACTGCTCCGGCGCCGAAGAGCCCCGCCCGCAGACCCTGCCGGATCGAATCCGATCCGAGGCTCGGGCCGACCGTCCGCTCCTCCCTCGTGAACATCGTCACCGGGAGGGCGCCCGCCCGGAGGATGATCGCGAGATCGCGCGCCTCGACGTCGGTGAAGTTCCCCTCGATCACGCCGCGGCCGTCGGGAATCTTGCTCTTGATGACGGGGAACGACTTGATCTTCCCGTCGAGAATGATCGCGGTGAAGCGCCCGACGTTATCGCCGGTGAAGCGCGCGAGCTCGCGGCCGCCCTTGCGATTGAACGTGAACGCCACGGAACGCTGGGTCGGCGACTGGGGGTTCGGCTGGGGCTCGGCGCCCACGAGGTTCGCCCCCGAGACGTATTCGTCCTTCGCCACGAGCATGAGCGGCTTTCCCCTGCCTCCCTCGGGCAGATTCATCCATTCGTCGAACCACATGAACTCGCTGTCCTTCGGCATCGCGGCCTGCGCCTCGGGACGCATGAGCATCCGGCGCACGAGGGGAACGTTTTCCTCGCGCACGAGGACCCAATCGCGATTGAAGCTCACGAGGAGCGAGGTGAACGGCTTGGTCTTGTCGACCGTTTCGAGCGGCACGTTGAGCGGAAGCTCGTCCGCTCCCTTTGTCCCCGCGAAGAGGCTCTCGCCCGGCATTGCCTTGGCCGCCGGGGCGCTCTTCGCCGGATCGGGAACGGCGCCGAGCGTATCGGCCTTCGCCGGGCCGATCTCGACGAGCGAATCCCCCGAAACGCGCCGCATATTTTCATCGAGCTTTCTCAGAACCCCCGCGACCTCGTCCTGCTGGCGGATGAGCCGCCATTCGAGCATCGCGGTTTGGCCGAGGAGCCTCTTGGCCCGATCCGGATCGGTAAGGCCCGGGAGCTGCACGATGATGCGCTTCGTGCCTTCCTTCTGGATCGTGGGTTCAGAGACGCCGAACTGATCGACGCGATTGCGAACGATCTCGAGAGCCCGGTCGAGGACGTCTCTCTTCTCGTCGGCCTTGAGCTGCGAGTCGTCGATTTCGAGCGTGAGATGCATGCCGCCCTTGAGATCGAGTCCCAGCTTGAGCGCCTTCTTGTGCAGCTTGTCGATTTTTTCCGGGTTTTCGATCTCGAGCCTCTGCTGTTCCTCCTTGCTCATGGTCGCAAGCCGATAGGTCGGCCAGAGGAACCAGAGGGAGAGCGCGATGACGATCGCGCTGGTTATTGCCCTGATTCTATCGGACTTGTTCACATTCCCTCGCTTCCGCTTCGATTTTCTGATTCAAGAAACTGTAAAATATACCAATTATGCCGCTTTAGTCAAATGGAAAATGACCCGTCACGAATATCCCGCCGATAATAGAAATTGAATAAAACCCCTCTTTGGGCTGTAATCCGGGGGATCGCCCCCGTCGGGCATCCGCGGGATTGTCCGCGGTGGGTTGCAAGGAGGCACCGATGAAGAGGTTGCTCGTTTTCGTGCTCTGCTGCGCGCTCTGCGCCGCGATACTCTGCTGCGGGAAAAAGAAGAAAGAGGAGCCGAAGCAGGAAACGGCGGGCGCGCCCGGCGGCATCGTGGAAATCGTCGCGGGGGACGGCCGATTCTCGACGCTCTCCGCCGCGATCGACGCGGCGGGGCTCGCCGAAACGCTCGCGGGAGAGGGCCCGTTTACCCTGTTCGCGCCGATCGACAGCGCGTTCGCGAAGCTCCCGCCCGGCGCCGCCGAATCGCTTCTCCAGGAGGCGCCGACCCTGAAAAACATACTGCTGCTGCACGTCGTGCCCGGAAAGTTCACGGCCGCCGAAGCGGCGGGCATGAAATCGCTCATGACCGCTCTCGGCGACCTGGTTCCGGTCACGCTCACGCCCAAGGGCAAAGTGACGTTCGGGGCCGCCGCCGTCGTGATCGCCGATATCCCGGCGAGAAACGGCGTCATCCACGCGATCGACCGGGTGCTTCTCCCCCCGTCCGAGCCCTAATTGCTGTTTTTCCACGTATAGCCGTGGGGCCACTTCGCCGTTTCGGTCGAGAGCGAGGTGTGGCAGATGTGACAGCTGTTCATCTTTTCCGGGTTTGTCCCACCGTGCTCCTCGGCGAAGTCTCCCATATCGTTTTCGCCGCGCGAGCTCGAATGACAAACGCCGCAGCTTCCGATCGACTTCACTATGCCCGTCGAGCCCTGGTACTGGAGCGCCTGATAGTTGTCCCTCGCTACGGTGGACGGAATCATTGCATGCGGGCTGCCGTGGCAGGCGGCGCAGTAGAGATTGCCGTGACCGATCGCGTCCCGGTAGAGGAGATTGCCCGTGTCCACATCCGTGGCGTCGTGGCACATCGCGCACTTCGGCTCGTTGACCCAGGGAATGCGCGTCGCGGGAATCGAGCTCGCCACGACCGCCATCGTGCTGTGGCACCACTCGCAATTGCCGTCGGTCGCCGTGTGCCGCGAGCTCCTGCTGCATTTCGTCTGCGGTCCCGGGTGGCAATCGTAGCACGAGGCGCCCTTGTCGGCGTGGAAACCGTGAATCGCCTTCGACAGGAATATCCCCGACGTCCCCGGGGCTATGAGACCGAGGGCGGGGGATCCGTGGCAGTCCGCGCAGAGCCGCGGAATCGTGCCCGCGAGATCGGTGCCGTTGGACGCGTCGTGTTTCGCTATGATGTCCCCATACGGATCGGCTCCGTGGCATTTTTCGCAATGCATCTCGTCGGAAGTGGGAACAACCGTCTTCGTCGTGGCAATGACCGTTCCCTGGGCGTCCTTCACCGTAACGGCGGCGACCTGGTACGGATCCCACACGCCGTCGTCCTTGATCGGCGTGAGGGGCATCCCTACGACGACGAAATGATCTCCGGCGAGCGTCATCTGCCCTGAGAGCGCGCTCCCCGTGAGTCCGATGTCGTGCGCGAGGCTCGTGAATCCGAACAGCGTTCCGAAGAGCTTCACCGCGTTGTCCCAGAACTGGCCGTAGTTTCGCTTGCCGTATGAGTAGGTGTTGCCTTCGATCCGATATTCGATCGAGATGTTCGCCGTCACGATCTCGGGTTTGGCGCCGCGCTTGATGACCTGCGCCCACATGGTGTTGAACGGAGGAAGGACGACGAGCTTGTCGTATGTCGGATTGAGGCAGTGCATGCCGAGGTCGTTCCAGGCAAGGACGACGTAGTCCCCCTGCGCCGGCGGCGGCGGAGCCGTGGGGCCGTCGCTCTTGCTGTCGCAGGAAGCCGCCAGCGGAAGAAGAGCGACAAGCAACAACAACAATTTCTTCATGGGGCCAGCTCCTTCGAAATATGGCGTAATTCGGCATTGGATGGTGAGTCGCCGGGAGCGTATCACATACAATGGAATCATTTCAAGTGGCTGGCGACGATTTCGGAGGATTTTCGCGCGGAACTTTCGATCTCCTTTTTCCGTATTTTCAACTATCGGGATTCGATCAGCCGCAGCTTTGCCCGGATGAACCGGCATTCAACTGAGG
>JBFYZM010000125.1:0-3210 GCA_041309505.1 Candidatus Krumholzibacteriota bacterium | reverse complement strand
GCGTTCCGATCGCGGCAGCAGCGCCGAGGATTCTCGATGAAAACGAATCCGCCCGTCAATCATCTTGCCGGCGAGAAGTCTCCCTACCTGCTTCAACATCGATACAATCCCGTGGATTGGTATCCCTGGAAAGATGAGGCGTTCGAAAGGGCGCGCGCCGAGAACAAACCCATTTTCCTCAGCATCGGCTATTCGACCTGCCATTGGTGTCACGTCATGGAGCGCGAGAGCTTTGAAGATCGGGCGGTGGCCGATTTTCTCAACGCGCATTACGTCGCCATCAAGGTAGATCGCGAGGAACGGCCGGATGTGGACGGTATCTACATGGCGTTCGTGCAGGCCATGGCGGGACAGGGCGGATGGCCGCTCAACGTTTTTCTGGCGCCCGACTTGAGGCCCTTCTACGGCGGCACATACTGGCCCCCGGAAGAGAAATTCGGCCGTCCCGGTTTCCTGACTGTGCTTCAGCAGGTGCACTCGGCCTGGGAAGGCGACCGCGAGGGGATTCTAGCCGCAGCGGCCGATATGCATGCCCGTCTCGAGCTCTCGATCCGGCGATCGGCCGCGGATGCAGGTACGCCTGATCGGGCGGCGCTGAAAAGCGCCGGCGCCCGGTTCAAAGAGGATTATGATCGGGCGAGTGGCGGATGGGGCGGAGCGCCCAAATTTCCGATGCCGAGCCGCTGTTCGTTTCTCCTCCGATACGGGGTGCGCTTCGCGGACCGCGCAGCCGTCGATATGGTTCTGCACACGTGCGATCGAATGGCCGCCGGCGGCATTCACGATCAGCTCGGCGGGGGATTTCACCGCTACGCGGTGGACGATACATGGCTCGTGCCCCATTTCGAGAAGATGCTCTATGACAACGCGCAATTGCTCGACCTTTATCTCGATTGCCATCTGATCGGCGGCGGGAGCGCATATGCCGGGATCGCGCGGGGCATCGCGAGCTATGTGCTTCGCGATATGACGAGTCCCGAAGGCGGCTTCTATTCGGCCGAGGACGCCGACAGCGAGGGCAAGGAAGGGAAGTTCTATTGCTGGACACGAGACGAATTGTCGCGGCTCTTGAAGAATGAGGAATTCGAGGCGGTCGTGAAACGCTACGGCGTGACGGAGAAGGGCAATTTCCTGGATCACAGCGATCCCGCTCCTCTTCCGGGCCAGAACGTCTTGAGCGAGAAGGGCACGAGCTCGGCCGCGGCCGATGAAGCGATCCTGATCTCGGCAAGGCGAAAGATGTTCGAGGCGCGAGCGAAACGGATTCGGCCGCATCTTGACGATAAGGTGCTCGCCTCCTGGAACGGGCTCATGGCGGGCGCTCTCGCCCGCGCCTCCGCGGTCTTGGGCGAGCCGGGCTATCTGGAGGCGGCGGAGAAGAACGCGGCGTTCCTGAAATCGAAGCTCTGGGAGCCGGGCAGCAAAACGCTCTATCACCGATGGCGCGACGGCGAGCGGGACACGGTGCAATTGCTCGAGTCGTATGCGTTTCTCGCTGCCGGCGTGCTGGAGCTGTATCAGGCCGCGTTGAACGCCGAGCATTTGGATTTTGCCGTCGCGTTGAGCGAGGGCATGCTCGAGAGATTCTACGACGCGAGAGACGGCGGATTCTGGCAAAGCGCGCCGGGCACGGGCGATCTCATCCTGCGCGTGAAGGAGGACATCGATGGAGCGGTGCCTTCGGGCAATTCGGCCGCCGTTTGCGCGCTTCTCAAGCTTGCGGCTATTACCGGGAGAACCGACTTCCGCGATGCCGCCGAGCGAAGCCTGCGCCTTTTCGCGGACCGGCTGAGACAGATTCCGCAGGCGGTTCCGAACCTGCTCGCGGGGCTGGATTTCATGCTCGAAGAACCGCTGCGTATCGTGATTGCCGGAAATCCGGATTCGACGGGCGGTCGGGCGCTGCTGAGGGCGGCGCACGCCGCGTATCAGCCGAACAAGGTGGTTCTCGGCGTTTCGGGCGCGGTGGAGGAATTCGCCCGGACGCTGCCCGTGAACGGCGGCGAGGCGACCGCATATCTGTGCGCCGGAAGCTTCTGCCGGCCGCCGACAAACGATCCCGAAGAGGTCGCGAGATTTCTGGGCCGGGGCGGTCCGTCTCGCGGCATATGATTCGCCTGCCTCGGGCAGCTTGACACGGATTCGGCGTTTCTATAAACTAACTTCAATAATACCAGCATGTTTCATGACGGATCAAAAAGTGCCGACTCATGAGGATACAAAACAAGATCTCAGTTATCGTCATCGCGGGAAACGAAGAGAGCAACATCGAAGATTGCCTGAAGAGCATCGCGTGGGCGGACGAGATAGTCGTCGTCGATTCGGAAAGCGCCGATAGAACCGTGGAAATCGCGAAGCGCTTTACGCCGAATGTGCGCACGCGCGCATGGCAGGGGTATGCGAATCAGAAGGCTTACGCGCTGCAGGCCGCTTCGAACGAGTGGGTATTTAGTCTGGACGCCGACGAGCGGGTTCAGCCGAAGCTCGCCGAGGCGATCGCAGTCGCCGATTTGAACGCGTTCGACGGGTACCGTATCAAGAGAGAGAATTACTTCCTCGGGAGAAGAATACGGGGATGCGGATGGGGCAGGGATTATCAACTGCGCCTCTTGAGAAAGAGCCGAACGACGGTGACCGATCGGCAGGTTCATGAAGGATTTAAGGTCGACGGCGACGTGGGGGTATTGGCCGGCGCCATCACCCATTATTCGTATCGCACGCTGAAGGAAGCGTTCGCGAAGGTCGATACCTACTCGACGCTCGAAGCGGAAGAGAAGGCTGCGCGAATGATCGTGAATCCGCTCACGATGCTCTGCGCGGCGCCGTGGGCGTTCTTCCATCATTTCATCGTTCGCAGGGGCTTTATCGATGGAACGTACGGCGCAATGATCTCTCTGATGCACGCGCTCACGAAGCTGCAGGTGCAGATGAAGATCTGGGAGTTGCGAAGGAAGTAGCAGCCGGGGCAGGAAAGACTCGATGATTCACGGCGGCGAAATGAATGTAGATCGCGGCAAGATCAGGAAGCTGCTCGTCATCAAGCTTCGCGCGGTGGGGGACGTGGTTCTATCGACGGCCGTTCTCCCGAATCTCCGGGCGGCGTTCCCCGACGCGACGATCGATTTTCTCGTCGAGCGGAGCTGTCGCGACATGATCGAGGGAAACGATGCGGTCGATAACGTGATCGTGTTTTCCAAAACGGGGATGAAC
>JBFYZM010000124.1:0-3224 GCA_041309505.1 Candidatus Krumholzibacteriota bacterium | reverse complement strand
GCGTGCGCCTTCGCCAGCGCGACGATTCGTTCGAACGAACCGAGCACGAGCCGATCGCTCATCGAGAACGAGCTCCGTTTTCCCCAGAGCCCCGTCGAATGAACGGCGAGGAACCGGTGCTTCAAACCCGCCATGCGCGCGGCGATCGAGCCGGCGAAAACGGCGTCATGATGATCGAGGCAGAGGAGAACGCCGCCGCGATCGCGGGCCAAGAGGGAGGCGAGACGCGCGTACGCGAACGGATCGCGGCGAAAGCGCGCGACGCGCGAAACGACCGGCGCGCCGCGGCGCGCGAGCCCGGCGCCGACGTCCCCCGGTTCGTGAAGGCAGATAACGCGCGTGGGCAATCCGCGCGCCGGCAGGCCGAGAACGAGCGCCTCGATCACGCGCTCCGCGCCACCCGTTACGAGGGTCGATGCGAGTATCTCGATGCGAGGAGATTGTCCCGCCCTTGTCATCGTGAAAACCGTCAGAGGTAGGGAGCTTCCCTGCGCCCCGTCTTGCAGCGCATCTCGCCGAGCGTCCCGTGCACGCGCGCGGGATTCCCGTAGGCGACGACGCCCGGCGGAAGATCCTTTGAAACGACGGAGCCGCTCCCGACGAGCGTGCCTTCGCCGATCGTGACGTAGGGCAGCAGCGTCACGTTCACACCGATGTGGCAGCCCTTCTTGAGCGTCGGCCCGCGCATGCAGTCTCTCGAATCGGGACACCCGGGATGGTAATCGTTCGCGATCTTGACCCCGGGCGCGATGAACACGTCGTCCTCGATGACCGTGAACTGGGCGACGTAGACCTGGCAGTGTATCTTGACTCTCATGCCGATCCGGCAGCCGTAATCGACGGTCGACCCGTTCCAGATGGAGAAATGGTCTCCGATCTCGTTCTCTTCCCTGATGACCGTATGATGCCCCGTTTCGAGGTGCGCTCCGATGCGGGAACCCGCGTAGATGATGCACCCGGTCCGGACGCGCGCGTTCGGGCCGATCGTGAGCACGTCGCTCACGCCGCGACGGGGGGAAAGATACCCAAGCACCGCCCCTTCGTCGATGAACGAATCGTCGCCCAGGTGGACGGTGCCGAGCTTGTGCGGAACGAGATTGCCCTTCATCACACGGAATCCATGATTGCAGGGTACTCGATCGTGACTTCTTTGCCGTGCTCTCGCATCGAGCGATCCGCCGCGTCGAGCGTGAGAAGCACCTCGAGCCCGTGAGTCCCGCCGCTCCGCGGCGACGCCCCCTTCTCGATGCAATCGACGAAGTGCTGGCACTCGATCTTGAGAGGTTCGGCGTCGTCGAGGCGCGGGATGGAGATGTCGCCATATCGATAGGAGAGCTGAAATTCGCCGAATGTGTCGTAGTGGGGCGTCACCGTCACGCCTTTGTCGTAGATCCGGATCTTCTCGAGGCTCGAAACGTCGTCATAGACGAGCATTTTCTTGCTCCCCACGACCGTCGTGCTCCTGATCTTGTTCGGGTTGAGCCACGAGACGTGAATGTTCGCGATCGTCGATTGCGGGTACCTGAGGAGAAGAAACGCGACATCCTCGATCCCGGGTCTGATATACGATTGCCCGATGGCGGAGACCGACAGGGGGCGCGCGTTCAGCACGTAGTTCATGATCGAGATGTCGTGCGGCGCGAGGTCCCACACGACGTTTATGTCGTCCTGGAAAATACCGAGATTCACGCGCGAGGTGGCGATATAGTAAACGTCGCCGATTTCGCCGTCCCAGATCAGATCCTTTATCTTGTTGACCGCGGCGGTATAGACGAAGGTGTGGCCGACCATGAGAACGCGGCCCTTCCGCTTCGCGAGCTCGACGAGCTTTCTCCCCTCGTCGACCGATTGCGCGAGCGGCTTCTCGACGAAAACGTGCTTGCCCGCTTCGAGCGCTTCGCGAGCAACCGGGTAGTGCGAGGAGACCGGCGTCGCGATGACCACGCCGTCGATTCCCGGATCGGTGACGATCTCGCGAAAATTCGTCGTCGTGCGCAGAGCCGGATAAAGCTGCTTCATGTGATTGAGACGATCCTCGGAGAGATCCGAGCAGGATATCACCTTGGACGTCTTCAGGTTCGCGAAATTCCGAATGAGGTTGGGGCCCCAATACCCGCAGCCGATGACACCGACATTCAGCACGACGCCTCCATTTCTCAATACCCTCCCGATCCAAAGAGCATCACGGGGATCGTTCTCAGCATGATCTTCAAATCGAGGAGCAGGGACCAATGCTCGATGTAGTAGAGATCGAGCTTCACCATTTCATCGAACGGAACGCTGCTCCTCCCGCTCACCTGCCAGAGCCCGGTGAGCCCCGGCCTCACCTCGAGCCTGAGCTTGTGCCATTCTTCGTAATACTCGAGCTCGTACTGCAAGGGCGGCCGCGGCCCCACGATCGTCATTTCTCCCTTGAGGATGTTGATGAACTGCGGAAGCTCATCAAGGCTCGTCTTCCTCAGGAAGTTCCCGACCGGGGTGACGCGCGGGTCGTTCGTCAACTTATATACGGAAGGGGATTTTTCGTCAAGGCTTGAATTGGGCATGCGCCCTTCGATGAAGCTGCGCGTGAATTCGCGGTGAATCGAGTCGTCGGAATCCTGCCGCATCGTCCGGAACTTGAAAAGGGTAAAACCTCTCCCATGCTCCCCGACTCGTTTTTGAGAGTAGAATACGGGTCCCCGAGACGTCAGTTTGATCAGCAGCGCAACGGCGAGAAAGAACGGAAAACCGAGAATTGCCACGAAGAGAGCGGCGCCCACGTCGATCAGGCGCTTGGCAAATTGCTCCGAAAGCATGCGCCCGCGGAATCTCACTCCTGCGGGGCTCGCGAGGCTTTCCGTATGCTGCTGAAACTTCTGAGCGGTGTCCAGGGCCATCGATTGCTTTCTCATTATGCGTTTCCGCCTCCGCGACCCTATGCTATGTCGATATCTAATCGCCTATAGCCCCCTCCTTGCACATGACCTCAGGACTTCCTGTCGACTCCTCCGAGCACCTCGCATATACGGTCGATATCCTCCGCCTCGAGCTCGGGAAACATCGGGAGAGATACGGATTCCCGCATGAGCTTCTCCGCCACGGGATAGCTCCCCGCGCTCTTTCCCAGATGGGAAAACGCCGGTTGAAGGTGCACGGGAACAGGATAATGTTCGCCCCAACCGATATTCGCGTCGGTCAGCGCCGCGGTGACCGCCTTCTTGTCGGGGCATCCGATCGGGAAC
>JBFYZM010000123.1:0-12567 GCA_041309505.1 Candidatus Krumholzibacteriota bacterium | reverse complement strand
GCATGGAGCGGGAGATCGCGGGAGCGGTCTCGAGGGAAGCCGAGTATCTGTTCGATTGGCCGTACGATTTGAGATACTACTACGGGGGATCGGACAGGCAGATCGATATGCAGGAGCTCGGCGATCCGCTCATCCTGAAAAATCTCGTTCGTCTCATGGGAGAACGGAGCATCATGCTCAACGCCCTCAAGAGCAGGCTCACGGCGGATGTCTCCATCACGATCGGGAAGGAGAACAGGATCCGGGAGCTCGAGCCGTTCGCCATCGTGACGCGAAGGTTTCAGTCCGCCGGATGCGGTGGGCTTCTCGGGGTTCTCGGTCCGACGAGAATGACATATGGGCTCGTTCTTGCGCTCCTCGATCGAACGGCCGAGGAGCTTCAGCATATTCATATCGGCGAGGATCGATCATAACCGTGAGGAGGAGAGATCGTTGACGGCTGACAAGGAATGGGATATCAGCGAGAGCGAAATGGATCGCGAGCCCGCCTCCGATTCTCCTGAAACCGGAGCGGATACAGGGAAACGGGATGGGGGCGGAGGGACTCCCGGCGGAGAAAGCGGCGCGACGGTGTCTGGAAACGATCTGGGCGGCGCAACGAACGAAAGTCCCGCAGCGGATGGCGGGGAAACTGTCGAGATCTTGCAAAAGCGCACGAAAAGGGCCAGCCGAAAGGAGTTGCTCGATCTCATCCAGCGAAAGAACGCCATGCTCATGGAGCTCGATAAGGAGCTCAAGAAAACGAAGCAAGATATTGTCGCAAAAGAGGATAGGCTTCTTCGGATGGCGGCCGAATTCGAGAATTACAAGAAGCGCACACGGCGGGAATGGGAATTGCTTCAGAAGAATGCGAACGCCGATCTCATCAAGGAGATTATCTGGGGTATTGATAACTTCGATCGCGCTTTTGAGAGTCTGGGAGGGGCGGAGGATCATATTCAGGAGGGGATCAGGCTCATACATGCCGGCCTCATGGATATTCTCAAGAAGGCCGGTTTGGTAGAGATCGAGGCGCAGGATAAGAAATTCGACGCCCAGTATCACGAAGCGATCGGCGAGATCGAGAGCGATATCGAAGAAGGACATGTGGCGCAAGTGATACAGAGAGGGTACACGCTCCACGATCAGGTTCTGCGGCCCGCTCGGGTGCTCGTGTCCAAGAAGCGATGATAGCCGGGTTCGAGGAAATATCTCAATCGGAAAGGGACCGATCATGGGAAAGGTAATCGGAATTGATCTCGGAACGACCTACTCCTGCGTCGCGGTCATCGAAGGCAACGAGCCGGTGATCATTCCCAACTCGGATGGCGGCCTAACGACTCCGTCGGTCGTCGCGACGGCGAAGAACAACGAGCGGCTCGTCGGCCATCTTGCGAAACGACAGGCTATCACGAATCCCGACAACACCGTTTATTCGATCAAGCGATTCATGGGGAGGCGATTCTCGGAGGCCAAGGAAGAGATCGGGCGCGTCTCCTACAACGTCAAGCAGGGAAAGAACGACGAGATCCTGATTCAGCTCAAGGACAAGAGCTACCAGCCGCCCGAGATATCGGCCATGATTCTCCGGGCGATCAAGCAGTTCGCGGACGAGTTCGTCGGCGAAGAAGTCACGCAGGCCGTTATCACGGTGCCCGCGTATTTCAACGACGCGCAGCGCCAGGCCACGAAGGACGCCGGCAGGATCGCCGGACTCGAGGTCCTGCGGATCGTCAACGAGCCGACCGCCGCCGCCCTCGCGTACGGGCTCGAGAAGCAGCGCGGGGGCAAGATCGCCGTCTACGATCTCGGCGGCGGCACGTTCGACGTTTCGATCCTCGAGCTTTCCGACGGAGTCTATCAGGTGAAATCGACGAGCGGGGACACGATGCTGGGCGGCGACGACTTCGACCGCGCGATCCAGGACTGGATCGTGGGGGATTTCAAGATGTCGACCGGGATCGACCTTTCGAACGATCGCATGGCGCTGCAGCGCATCCGCGAGGCGGCCGAGAAGGCGAAATGCGAGCTTTCGACCGTGTACGAAACGAATATCAACCTGCCGTTCATACATGCCGACAACGACGGTCCGAAGCATCTCGACATGATTCTCACGAGAGCGACGATGGAGAAGCTCGTTCATCCGCTGATCCAGAAGACTCTCGATCCGTGCCGTCAGGCGCTTCATGACGCGAATCTGACGACCGATCAGATCGACGAGGTCATTCTCGTCGGCGGCTCGACGCGCATTCCGGCCGTGCGCAAGTTCGTGAAGGAGTTCTTCAGGAAGGAGCCGCACAAGGGCGTCAATCCCGACGAGGTCGTCGCGATGGGCGCCGCGATTCAGGCGGGCGTTCTCTCGGGGCAGGTCGAAGAGCTGCTTCTTCTGGACGTGACCCCTCTCTCGCTCGGAATCGAGACGCTCGGCGGCCTCATGACGAAGCTCATCGAACGCAATACGGCGATTCCGTGCCGGAAAGGCCAGATATTCTCCACCGCGACCGACAATCAGCCCGCCGTGAGCATTCACGTGGTGCAGGGAGAGCGGGAGCTCGCGAAGGACAACAGAACGCTCGCCCGGTTCGACCTCGTGGGCATTCCGACCGCCCCTCGAGGCGTTCCCCAGATCGAGGTCAGTTTCGACATCGACGCGAACGGCATCGTTCACGTATCGGCCAAGGACCTCGGGACGGGCAAGGAGCAGAAGATCCAGATCAAGGTGTCGAGCGGCCTGAGCCAGGAAGAGGTCGACCGCATGGTACACGACGCCGAGGCGCACGCGGAGGACGACGAGGTCAAGCGCGGAGGCGTCAAGATCCGCAACGAGGCGGAGGTGCTCATCTACTCGGCCGAGCAGACGCTCAAGGATCACGGCGACAGCGTCTCCCAGAGCGACCGGGAAACGATCGACGACGCGCTCTCGACGCTCAAGGCGCTCGTGGAGAAACCGGACGCCGATCTCGACGAGATGAGAAGAGCGATCGAGCGGTTGTCGATTGCCGTATATAAAATCGCCGAACTCATGTATAATGCCACCGCCAAACAGGATTACTCCGGCGGGAGTTGAGAGACGTTTTCGATGCCTTTTGCCGCACACGGTGAGTCTGGGGAGGAATGGCGAAAAGGGATTACTACGAGGTTCTCGGCGTCGGTCGGGATGCATCCGTCGATGAGATAAAGAAAGCCTACCGGAAGCTCGCCCTCAAATTCCATCCTGATCGCAACCCGGGGAACCGGGAAGCCGAGGAACAATTCAAGGAAGCGACCGAAGCCTACGAGGTTCTCCGCGAAAAGGAGAAGCGCGAGCGCTACGATCAATTCGGCCACGGCGGGGTCTCGAACGGCGGTCCCCAGGGCTCTGGCGGGGGCTTCTCGGGAGGCTTTGACCTGAGCGACGCGCTGAGGGCGTTCATGCGCGACTTCGGCGGATTCGGCGGCGATGACGTGTTCGGCGGAGGGGGCGGGGGGCGGAGACGGGATCGATCCGGCGGGCGCGGCAACGATCTCCAGGTGCGTCTCCAGCTCGGTCTTCGGGAAATAGCGACGGGCGTCACCAAGAAGATAAAAGTCACGAAAATGGTCCCCTGCAGCCGATGCAAGGGAAAGGGAACCAAGGAAGGCTCCTCGAAACAAACGTGTCCCGCCTGCCATGGAACGGGGGAGCTGAGACAGGTCTCGCGATCCCTGTTCGGGCAATTCGTGAATATCCAGGCATGCCCGTCCTGCCGCGGCGAGGGATCGCTCATCAGCGATCCGTGCCCCGCGTGCGGGGGAGCGGCGGCGGTCGAGGGAAGCAAGAACGTCGAGGTCAAAATCCCGGCGGGAGTGGCGACGGGGAACTATATCAGGCTCGAAGGTCAGGGAGACGCGGGGACGCGGGGAGGGCCGGCGGGCGATCTCATCATACTCATCGAGGAGATCGAGGATCCGGTTTTCGAGCGGCACGGCTACGATATCGCCTGCGATCTCCCCGTGAGCTTTTCCCAACTCGCGCTCGGAGCCCGCATCGAGATTCCGACGCTCGAAGGCACCGCGGCGATCAAGGTGCCTGCCGGCACGCAATCTCACAAGGTCCTGCGTCTCAAGGGAAAAGGCATTCCACATCTCAATTCGTACGGCAGGGGTGACCAGCTCGTGCGCCTCGTCGCGTGGACTCCTCGGAACCTCACCAAGGAAGAGCGTGAAGCTTTTGAGGGACTCGAGAAAAAGATCAGGGAAAAGCCGCCGGCCGTCGGCTCGAAAGCCCAGCCGCACTAAAAGCGATCGCTATTTTCTCATGGCCCCGGGAGCCGAGCGGGGGGGCACGATTCTGCTCGACGGCCCCGAGTTCCATCATTGCGCCGAAGTCGCGCGCGTCCGCGTCGGCGACGTCGTGGTATTCCTCGACGGACGCGGGGGAACATGGGAGGCGCGCATGGCGCGCATCGGAGCGCGCGAGGCCGCGTTCGACGTGATCTCGTTTTCGAAGGCGATCGAGCCTCCTCCGGTCGACATAGCGATCGGGATCATCAAGGCGCCCCGTTTCGATCTTGCCGTCGAAAAATGCACGGAGCTCGGCGTTCGAACGATTCTGCCGTTCAGGGCGGAGCGGAGCGTCTGGCGGGGCGCGGGCGACGGAAGCGATCTCAAGGTCGAACGGATCCGCCGCAAGATCGTCGCTTCGTGCAAGCAATCGGGACAACCCTATTTCCCGGGGATAGACCGGATCGAGAGCTTCGATTCCCTCGTCGCGCGGATCCCCTCTTATGCGGCGGCGTTTGTCGCCGATCAGGGGGCTCCGTCGATCGGCCTGGACGTCCCGCCGGAGGGGGAAGGGCCCGTTCTCGGCATCGTGGGCCCCGAAGGGGGGCTGAGCCGCGGAGAGGTGGAGCGGATCGTCGCAGGGGGAGCGAAGCTCCTCTCTCTCGGCCCGCTCAGGCTGCGAACCGAGACCGCCGCGATCTGTCTGTCCTACCGGCTCATGATCCGCTGTCCGGGATCTGCCTGATTCGCCGGGACGCCTGTCTTGACAAGGCGCACCGATCGCACGTATACTTCACGCGGGGGATTTCAGCTGCACGCAACAAGGGGGTCTCAATGGCCGGCAATATTATTGCCCTGAAGATCCAGGAGGATCTCAAGATCGCCGTGAAGGCCCAGGACAAGACGCGGGTCAGCGCCCTGCGCATGGTCCTGAACGCCCTCAAGAACGCCGAGCTCGAGGAGCGGGAGGAGCTTTCCGACGAGAAAGAGCTCGCCGTGATCGCCAGCTACGCGCGACGGATAAGGGAATCGATCGAGGAGTTCGGAAAAGCGGGGAGGGACGATCTCGTCGCGAAGGAGACCGCGGATCTCGCCGTCGTTCTCTCCTATTTGCCCGAACAGATGGGCGACGAGGATATCCGCCGCGAGGCCGCGCGGGTGATCGCCGACATCGGCGCCGCGACGCCGCGGGACAGAGGACGGGTCATGGGAGAGATGATGAAGCGCTGCAAGGGCAAGGTTGACGGCGCCGCGGTCAATCGCATCGTTTCCGAGCTTCTGGGAAAGGCGTGAGCATGGGCATGGACACCGTCATTACGATCGTGATCGGCCTCATTATTATCTTCTTCTTCGTCGACGGTATTCGAAGAGGCCTCGTGCGTCAGCTCTTCGAGATCGCGGGGCTCATCGCGGCGTTCATCGGCGCATATTACCTGGGGCACGCGTTCGCGGACCGGTTCCAGGGTTCCACGAAGATCTCGTACGCCGTGGTCCGTTTCTTCTTCTCCGCGGTCGTTTTCGTCGCCGTCGCTCTGGTGTTTCATCTGCTCGGCGTCCTGTTTCAGAAGATCGTGAGCGTCACGATTCTCGGCCCCGTCGACCGGATCGGCGGAGCTCTTTTCGGCGCCGTGAAAGGGATCCTGTTCGTGAGCCTCGTCTGCGTGCTGCTCTTCAGCATTCCGTCCGCCGGCGGCCTGACGGCGAAGATCAAGGCAAATCGGGTCGCGACGGCGGTGCATCCCGTGCTGCCCCGCGTCTACAACTTTTTCATGAAACGTTCCTCCGTTCCCCTTGGATCGAGTGACTTCGTGCACGCGTCTCCGCCGCGGGGAACTCTTTGAGCGCGTTTCGCGTATATCAATCTGCAGGGGAGAACAGAACGGCAAGGGGGGCGACCTTGTGGTGAGCGAAGATTTCGCGCATGCCGCGGAGAAGCTCGAGTTCGCGGCCGTGCTCGATCTCGCGGCCGGCTTCGCGGCGAGCGATCGCTCGAAAGAGGAGATCCGCGCGTTCCGGCCCGTCGATTTTCCCGAAGCGTCCATCCGGTTCCAGGAAGAGACGATCGAGCTCGTCAAGCTCATGGAGAGCGGCGAGAGCATGCCTCTTCCCGGCTGGCGGGATAGCCACCGGCTCGTGAAGGCGGCGAAAGCCGAAGGTCATCTCTTTACGGGAGAGGAGCTTGTGATCGTCGCGGGCGCCGAGGCGAAGGCGGCCGAGGTGAGCCGCTTCCTGAAGCGGTACGAGGAGCGTCTCCCGCTCCTTTCCGCGCGCCGGGGTGCCTTTTCCATACAGAACGAATTCATCGCGAGCGTCGAGCGGGCGATCGGACCGGATTACGAGGTCCTCGACCGCGCGAGCCCGAAACTCGGGAAGCTGAGGAAGGAGCTCGGGACGCTCAGAAACAGGCTGCGTCGTTCCGTTTCCGGTGTCGCGGATCGCATCGGAGGAGGGAAAGGGTACGAGTTCGTGACGATCCGCGGCGAGCGCTACGTCGTTTCCCTTCCGCGGAGCGAAGCGGGCCGGATCAAGGGAATCGTGCACCAGACGAGCGGGAGCGGCGCGTCGCTCTATGTGGAGCCACTCGAGTTCGTGGACGAGAACAACCGGCTCGAGTCGATGCTCGAGGAGGAACGGGACGAGATCACGCGGATTCTGCTCGATCTCTCGTCCGACGTGTTGCGGAGAAAGGATGCGCTTCTCGGCAACCAGGATATGCTCTTCGATCTCGATCTCGTTTCCGCGAGGGCGTTTTTCGCGCGGCGGTTTCGCTGCGTGATGCCCGAACACAGCGCGGACGGGAGACTCGCCCTGCGCGGCGCGCGCCATCCGCTGCTCGAGAAGCGGTTCGCGGACGAGGGGGCGGGGCGCGCGGTCAAGCCGCTCGACCTGGTCTGCGACGGGGATCTCAAGGCGCTCGTGATCTCCGGCCCGAACGCCGGAGGGAAAACGATCGCCCTCAAGACGGTCGGGCTCATCGTGCTCATGGATCGATCGGGGCTCCTCGTTCCGTGCGATCACGGCACGGCGATTCCTTTCCACGACGAGGTTTTCGTCGATATCGGCGACGACCAATCGATCGAGAAATCGCTCAGCACCTTTTCTTCGCGCATCGTGCGGCTCAAGCACATCCTCGAACGATCGAGCGACCGCTCGCTCGTTCTCATCGACGAGATCGGCGACGGGACCGATCCCGAGGAGGGAGCGGCGCTCGCCGAAGCCGCTCTCGAACGGCTCATTCGTTCGTGCGGGCGCGTCATCGTGACGACGCATTTGAAGGCGCTCAAGGGATGGGCGCACGGCGCGCCGGGCGCTCGCAACGCGACGCTCGATTTCGATCCCGACCGTCTCGAACCGCTCTTCATGCTCAGGATGGGCGTTCCGGGGAGAAGCTGGGGGATCGAGATGGCGGGGCGCCTGGGGCTCCCGCGTGACGTCATCGAGCGCGCGACCGCGGGGCTCTCGAGCGAATCTCTCCGGCTCGAGGAGCTGCTCGCGCACCTCGAGAAGACGGAGCGCCTGGTCGGCGAAAAAGGCAGGGATCTCGTCGAGAAGGAACGGCTCCTTTCGGAGCTCATCGAAAGCTATCACGACCGTCTCGACCGCTTCAAGGAGGATCGGGACGCCCTTGTCGCGAAGGCCCGGGCGGAGGCGCTCGATATCGTTTCTTCGACGCGGCGGGACATGGAGAATATCATCCGCGAGATCAAGACGACGCAGGCCGACCGGAGCGCGATACGCGAGGGGCACGCGCGCGTGGAGGAAAAGCGAACCGAGTTCGCGCAGAAGCCCCCGGCGAAGAGGAGCACGCCCCGAGTGCGTCCCGAGGAGCTCCGAGCGGGGATGTGGGCCGAGATCGCGAGTCTCGGCAAGGAGGGGCGGATCGTATCTCTCGACGCCTCCCGCGCGTTTCTCGAGCTCGAGGGGGGGCTTCGCGTCGAGACGAGCGTGAAGGACTTGAGACATTCGAAAACCGCGGGGCCCGCTCGCGACGCGCGGAAGGTCTCGTGGACCATGGAGACGCCCGCCGCCGGCTCGAGCGAGATGAGCGTTCGCGGACTGGAGAAGGCGGAGGCGCTCGAGCTGGTGGACGCCTTTCTCGATCGCGCCGTTCTCCAGGGTTTCAGGACGGTGACGATCATACACGGCATCGGAAGAGGGATTCTGAAGCGGGCGATCTACGACGTGCTCAGGAAGGATCCGCGTGTCTCGTCCGTGCGACCCGGCGAACCGGCGCACGGCGGGGACGGCGTCGCGATCGTCGATCTCAAATAGACGTTTCCCGAGGCGAGAAAATGATTCCGCAGAAGATCATCGAGGAAATCAGGGAACGCACCGATATCGTGCAGCTGATCGGTTCCTACCTCGACCTGAAGAAGGCGGGGCGGAACTACAAGGCGCTTTGCCCGTTTCACGGCGAGAAGACCGCCAGCTTCACCGTGAATCCCGACAAGCAGATCTATCATTGCTTCGGATGCGGGAAGGGAGGAAACGCGTTCCATTTTCTCATGGAGTACGAGGGGGTCGGATTCATCGAAGCGGTCGCCCGCCTCGCCAAGGATCTCGGAATCGACGTCGACCGCTATTCCGCCGACGGGGATCGCAAGGAGCGGCTCGAGCCGTATTACCGGGCCATGGATTTCGCCGCGCGATTCTACGCGGACGTGCTCGAGAAGGACGCGGGCGCGGAGGCGGGGCGCAGATACCTGGAGCGGCGGGAGCTCGGCGCCGATGTCATAAAGGAATTCTCCCTTGGATTCGCTCCTTCCGGCTGGGACGCCCTCTACCGGTCGGCCATGGAAAAGGGGATATCCCGGGATATTCTTCTCGATCTCAACCTCGTCATGAAAAGCCGGGGGGGAAGCGGCTACAGGGACTATTTCCGAAACAGGATCATGTTCCCCATAGAATCGCTTTCGAACCGTTTCGTGGGGCTCGCGGGGCGAGTTATGGACGACTCCGAGCCGAAATACCTCAATACGATGGAAAGCCCCATATATTACAAGGGGAAAATGCTCTACGGGCTCAATCATTCGAAAGAGGGAATCAGAAAAGGTGAAAACGCTATAATAGTAGAGGGTTACATGGATTATTTAATGTTGTGGAAGAATGGATTCCGCAACGTTTGCGCCGTATGCGGCACTTCTTTTACACAAGATCAGGGCCGACTCCTTGCACGATACGCCAATCATGTTTATATTATAAATGATGGCGACCGGGCGGGAATCCGGGCCTCGGTCAGAGCCGCGGACGAGCTTTTGATCGTCGGTCTCGATTCCAATGTAGTCGTGCTTCCTGAAGGGGAAGATCCGGATAGCTTTGTGAGAAAAAGGGGAGCAGATGAGTTGCGCGTTTTCATGCGCTCTGCTCCTCATTATTTTACGTTTCTGAAGAACGAGGCTCTGAGCGGAAGCAGGACGACGTTCCGCAAGAGCCAGGTGATCAAGCATCTCCTGGGAGCGATCTCCGCCGTGACCGACCGCGTGAGGCAGGAGCTCTATATTCAGGAGATATCGACCCTGTTCGACGTGCAGGTGAGCACGCTGCGATCGGGGCTCACGACGCCGAAGCAGGTCGGGAAGGCGCCGGAGAAGCCTCTCGAGGCGGAGAGTCTGAGGTTTCGGCATCAGAAGATGCTCTTCAGGCTCGGTCTCGAGGACGAACGATTCGCGCGAATGATACTCGACGATCTCGATATCGGAGAGCTTGAGGGAACCGGCTTCATGGATTATTACAAAGCCCTTGACTCCGCCGTGAAAAACCATATTGATATAAAAAGCTCCGCCTTTACCGGAGGCATCGAGGACCCGGAGCTGAGCAAGCTGGCGTCGGAAATAGCGCTTCTGCCGCTTCCGCCGGGACCTCAAGAGCAATTCCTGGCCGATACGCTCATCTGGCTCAAGAAAGAGGCTCTCAAGGAAGAGCTCGATCTCATGAAAAAACGCCTGAGAACGCTCGAGGCGGACACGGGGGCGGCCGCGGACCGGGAGATCCGCGAGATCACGAAAGCGTACCAGGATCTTTCGCGAAAGCTCAAGGAGCGCAGATCTCAAGGAGGAAATCCGGATTGATTGAAATCGACAGGATTGAAGAGATTCTGCTGGAGATAAAAAAGGTATCGGATGACAAGGGCTACGTTCTCAACGAGGAGATCGAGGAGCTCGTCGGGGCCGGTTTCGATCCGGACGAGATCATCGAGCTCTACGACCGGTTGAGCGACGAGAACATCGAATTCTTCGATTCGCGCGAGAAGGCGATTCTCAAGATCGAGGCCCGCAAGAAACGCGAGCAGAAGGAAGCGAAGAAGTCCGAGGAGAGCCTCAACACGAGCGTCCGTTTCGACGATCCCGTGCGCATGTACCTGCGCGAGATGGGAAAAGTGCCCCTCCTCAACCGCGAGGGTGAGATCACGATCGCCAAACGCATCGAGGAAGGGCATCTCACGATCTTCCAGGCGGTGTTCAGGCTCAACGCCACCACGAGGGAGCTCAAGCGCTACGTCGACCGGCTCGAGAAAGGGACGATGCGTCTCGAGGATCTCGTCCAGGTCGAGACGGGGGGGTTGCATCCGCACCTGTCCGGACGCAAGGAGCTCAAGAAATACGTCGGCATCCTGAAGCGCATCATCAAACTGCGCGAGGAGATCGTCGAGCTCGAGGCGAAGCTCAGGAAGAAGCATCCCGCGAACGCCGCCCTCCAGATCCAGAAACAGTGCGACATGCGCAACCGGAAGCTGCAGGAGGAATACCGGAAGATCAAGCTCAACCCCGCGCAGGTCGATCGCCTCGTCGAGAAGATCAAGGAAGTCCTCAAGCGAATCGAGCAGCACAAGAAGCAGGTCCACGAGTACGAGAAATTCGTCGGCATGAATCACGAGAGCGTCGATCGCGCCCTGAAGGTTATCGGCGGCGGCAACACGAAGGAAAAACAGGCGCTCAAGAAGAAGATGAAATGGACGGCGGGCGAGCTCAAGAGCTTCAGCGAGCGTTTCCGTGAGCTCGAAAGGGCGATCCATCATATCGAGAACAAGGAAAACGTCCATTACGACGATCTGAAGAAGATCGTGCAGGATATCAGGGAAGGGGAGCGCGGCTCGCAGAGGGCGAAGCAGGAGATGATCGAGGCGAACGTGCGCCTCGTGATCTCCATCGCGAAGCGTTACACGAACCGCGGGCTCGAGTTCCTCGATCTCATTCAGGAGGGAAACAGCGGCCTCATGCGCGCGGTCGACAAATTCGATTACCGCAAGGGGTACAAGTTCAGCACGTACGCGACGTGGTGGATCCGGCAGGCGATCACGCGCGCGATCGCCGATCAGGCGCGCACGATCCGCGTGCCCGTTCATATGATCGAGGCGATCAACAAGGTTTCGCGGACGCAGCGCAAGCTGGTCCAGGAGTTCGGCCGGGAGCCGACCCCCGAGGAAGTGGCGCGTCGGCTCAACTACCCGGTCGGAAAAGTGAAGAGCGTCATGAAGGCGAGCGTCGAGCCGATATCGCTCGACCGCCCGATCGGCGAGGACGACGACTCGAACCTGAGCGATTTCATCGAGGATACCTCCGCGTCGGCGCCGGACCAGTCCGCCGCGCACGCGATGCTCCGTGATCAGGTCTCCCGGGTGCTCGCGACCCTGACGAAGCGGGAGGAGAAGGTCGTCCGGCTTCGGTTCGGTCTCGGCGACGGGACGCCCCGCACGCTCGAGGAGGTCGGCACGATCTTCAGCGTGACCCGCGAGCGCGTGCGGCAGATCGAAGCGAAGGCTCTTCGCAAGCTCATGCATCCGAGCCGGAGCAGGAAGCTCAAAGGGTACATAGACGTGTGATCCGGGAAAACACGGGCCCATAGCTCAGCGGTAGAGCCCCCGGCTCATAACCGGTTGATCCCAGGTTCGAATCCTGGTGGGCCCACCATCAATTTCACGCAACTCCGACGGACAATCGACGTATATGAATGATGCGGAACAATGCCGCGCCCGTGACGGCGACGATCGAACCGGATCCCTTTGGAGGCATGAATTTTTTTAAAAAAAACGCTTGCATCAAAAACGGCTTCTTTGATAACTATCACCCAAAGTGTTGACTCGGTTCAGCCTTTAAGGAGGTGATTGCGAAACAGCAACCATCGTTCTGCATACGACTGAGGAAATATGTAATTCGTTTGTTTGAAAGGAAGGAAGTCATGAAGAAGTTCACTTTTGCTTTGATGCTCGCAGCGGTTGCGCTGTTTGTCGCCTCGCCGCTTTTCGCCGAAGGCATGATGTTCGGCATCAAGGGCGGCATCAATCTGGCCAACATCACCGGTGACGACGCTGAAGATACCACGATGAAGATGGGCGGCGTCGGCGGCGTA
>JBFYZM010000122.1:0-17633 GCA_041309505.1 Candidatus Krumholzibacteriota bacterium | reverse complement strand
CACGTACGTCGGCACGCCGCGGAAGTGCTCCGGCACGACCGGCGGCGTCTTGGGGAACTTCGACGTGTAGGGGCCCTTGATCAGGGCCTCGATCGCGAATTTCAGCTCTCTCAGTTTCGGATAACGCATGCTGTCACAAACTCCCGTTCCCGTCTCTCAGATCTTGTCTTCCGCGCCCTCGCGGTCTTCGGCGTACTTGTCGCTCACGCTCTTGTCCCACAGCTTGATGCCTGCCCGGTGGGCGGCGCGCGAAATGGCGTGGGCCGCTGTCGGCGAGGTGATGAGAATGAACCATATGCAGAGAAGCGCCTTGATCGTGATCGCGCCGAATCCCGTGAAGAAGAAGACGCTCAGGAGGATCATGGCCGTGCCCAGCGTGGCGCACTTCGTCGCCGCCTGGAGACGGTTGTACACGTCCGGGAGCCGCACGAGCCCGATGCATCCGAAGAGATCGAACGCGACGCCGACGGAGAGGAGCACGTACCCGATGAACTCGCTACTCATCGAAGCCCCTCCCCTCGAGATACTTGGCAAGCGCGAGCGTGCCGATGAAGTTGAGGAGCGCCCACGAGATGCCGATGTTCATGTACAAATCCCTCTTCGTCATGATGGAGAAGATCGCGCAGAAGCCGACCATGAGAATGCCCATGATATCGATCGCCACGGTCCGGTCGGGCGCCGTCGGCCCCTTCCCGACCCGGTAGAGGCACATGAACATGCAGAGAATGAGGAGCGCGATGAATACGTTCACTCGAATATCCTTTCCAGATATTTCTCGAAGTTCGCGACGATAATCTCGGTATCCTTCTGAATATCGGCGGACTGGACGTTGATCCAGTGAATGTACAGGTGGTCGCCGATCATGTCGACGGTCATGGTGCCCGGCGTGAGCGTGATCGAGTTCGCGAGGAACGTCCGGCCCATGTCGCTCTTCAGCTTCGTGCGCACCTTGACGATACCGGGATTGATCGGAAGATAGAGATTGAGCACGCGGTACGCGACGTCGAAATTGGCCTTGATGAGCGCCCAGAGAAACACCCAGAAATAGCAGAACAGCCAGAAGAAGCGCCGCGGATGGAACACCCGGACTCCCTCGTAGGGGAATATGTCGCCGAGGAGGAGCTCGGCGAGGAGCGCGACGACGACGCCGGCGAGCATCTCCTGCAGCGTGAACGACCACGTGAGGAGCAGCCAGATCGCGTAAATGATGAGAAAGTGAATGAAACGCTTCATTATGCTATCACCCGCCGAGTATATATCCCATGTACGAAAGCTTGTCGAGCAGCGCGTCGCGCGCGGCCTGGAGAACGCTCTGGTCGATGAACGGATACGCGAGGCCGAGGCCGATGCAGAGGACCGCGAGCACGACCAGAGGGAACGTCATAGCGAAGGGCGCTTCCTTGATATTCGCGAACCGCGACGGAAGCTGCCCGAAGAGCACGAACCGCTGAAGCTTGATGAACGAAAGGAGCGTCATGAAGGCGACGAGCACGGCGATCGCGCCGTAGACGTAATAGCTCGCCTGGACGAGCGCGACGATGATGATCAGCTTGCTCCAGAAGCCGTTGAACGGGGGCACCCCCGAGATCGAAAGCGACGCGATCGAGCAGGTTACGCTCGTCACCGGCATTTTCCGGATCAGGCCGCCCATTTCGTAGCGGTTCCTCGTTCCCGTGCGGTACTCGAACGAGCCCGAGCAGAGGAAGAGAAGCGACTTGAACACGGCGTGGTTCACCATGTGGTAGATCCCGCCGAAGAGCCCCATCGCCGCGATGGCCGGCGGCACGTTCGGGTTGAGCCCGAGGCCGAGCCCGAGCATGACGTAGCCCATCTGGCTGATCGAATGGTACGCGAGCATGCGCTTGAAATCGGACTGGCCGACGGCGAGGAAAACGCCGACCACCATCGAAAGCGCCCCGAGGAACATGAGAATGCCCGCAACCGCCTCGTTGGGGCCGATCACGTTGAACATTATCCGGGCGATCGCGTACACGCCGATCGCCTTGATGAGCACGCCCGAGAGCATCGCCGAGATCGGCGCCGGAGCGCTCGGGTGCGCGTCGGGCAGCCACGCGTGGAACGGCACCGTCGAGGCCTTGAGGCCGAAGCCCATGATGAACATCGCGATGACGAAGGCGACCGCCTTGTTGATGCCGAGAATCTCGATCTGCCGCGCGAGATCGGGCATGTTGAGCGTGCCCGTCATCGAGTAGAGGAACGCGATGCCGAAGAGAATCACCGTGCTCGCCACGCTGCCGAGGACGAGATACTTGAACGACGCCTCGAGCTCCTCGTGCTCGCATCCGAATCCGACGAGCGCGTAGGACGCGATCGAGGCGATCTCGAGGAACACGTAGATGTTGAAGAGGTCCCCCGTGATGACGACGCCGTTCATCCCCGTGATCATGAGGAGGAAGAGCGAGTAGTATTTCGCTTTCGCCGTATACGTCGTCATGTACTTGATCGAGTAGATGATCGAGAGAAACGCGATGACGTTGACGATGACGAGCATGAGCGAGCTCAGCCCGTCCGAAACGAGCAGAATGCCCCATGGCGCGGGGAATCCGCCCACCCGGTACGCGAACGGCTGCTCGAACAGCGTCAGCACCGCCATGACGGCGAGCGTGCCCGCCGTGAGGAAGGCGATGTAATCGGCCGCCTTCTTGTTGATCTTCGTCACAAGAAGGTTGAAGAAGGCCGCCGCGAGCGGGAGCGCGGTGAATAGCGGATATGTCGTCTGCATCGTCACTGCGTCTCTATCCTCTCTACCCTTTGAGCCTGTTGATTTCGCTCATGTCGAACGTTTTGTACTTCTCGTACAGCCGCAGGCAGATCGCCGTCATGAGCGAGAGCACGCCGAGACCGATCACGATGGAGGTCAGCACGAGCGCCTGCGGCAGCGGATCGACCCCGTACTCGGCGAGCTCCTGTATCGTCATGTTCTTGAACATGATCGGGGCGATGCCCTTCGCGCGATACCCGATGATGATGATGAACAGGTTGATCGCGTAGTCGGTGATCGTGAGCCCGATGATCTTCTTGATGATGTTCTTCTTGGCGATCAGGCAGTACACGCCCATCACGAAAAGGACGAGGGTGAGAAAATAGAGTATCATGGCGTGCTGCTCCCTTTCCTATTCTTCCTCTTCCGCCTCTTCCACGAGCTTCGAGACGAACCGCCCGAAGATCGAGAGGGCGAGGAATATCGCGAAGAGCGACGAGGTCACCTTGAGCCCGATGAGAATGTTGTACAGCGGGATCAGGCCTGCGCTCACGAGACTGAACGGTTTTCCGTGCGGCGGAAAATTCAGGAAGAAATACCCGAACGCGAGCCCCGCGATAGCAATCCCGGCAAAGAGAAGCGCGGCGCTGTTATCGATGATCGATGCCCACCTGTCGCTCATCTTCGCGAGCGAAACCTCTTTGCCGAAAGCCAGCGTCAGAAGAACGTATCCGCAGGCGAGAATCGTGCCCCCGGCGAACCCGCCGCCCGGCGTGAGATGGCCGTATATGATGATGTACCATCCGAACATGAAGACGATCCCCATGGCGAACCGGACCACCGTCTTGACGATGGGGGTCATCCCTTTCGGATTCTCGCTGCTTATGAGTTCCGGCTTCGTCGCCATTCGTTACTCCCTGAGGTCTCCGTAATCCTCGCGTATTTCCGCCTCGGAAAGGATACCGACCTTTTCGGTATCGGCTTCCGTTCTCCGTTTGCGCCCGCGGCGCCGCAGTATAACGAACGAGCCCAGGATCGAGACGAAGATCACCGTCGCCTCGCCGAGCGTGTCGTATCCCCGGAAATCGAGGATGATGGCCGCCACGATGTTTGCCGCGCCCGTCTTCTGGAGGCCGGTCTGCAGGTACTCCTTCGAGACTCGCATGAGCGGCTGCCCGAACGGCGGGAGCTCCTGCACCGCGAGAAACGCGAAGACGAGGAACAGGCCGAAGAAGACGAGGCTCGAGACGACCGCGAAGGTGTCCCAATGCGCCTCGATGGCCGTATTGTCGATCATGATGGTGGCGCGGATCAGGATCACCAGAATGAGAATCTCCACGACTACCTGCGTGATCGCGATATCCGGCGCGCCGAGCATGAGGAACGCGATGCTGACCGCCGCGCCGACGATGCCGCACGAGATGACCGACGAAAGCAGATTCTTCGTCTCGATGGCGATGATCGATCCGACGATCATGAAAATCAGAAGAGCAAGAAGAAATGTCTCAACCATCCGGGCGCCTCGCCTTTACAGCTTGAAGATCAATATGAACGACAGCACGCCGAGCCCGATCACGATCCACGACAGATACGTGGAGAGATTCCCGTTGTGAAGCATCCGGAGCACCTGGACGAAACTGTCGCCGAGCTTGCCGAAGAAATTATATCCGTCCATGGCGCCCTTCTCTCCGTCCTTGAACAGCGTTTTGATCGCGGGGCCGAGATCGTCGGTGACCGTCTTATAGAACTGGGTGCCGGGATACCGGATCTCGTCGTTGTCCATGACGTTCCCGCCGATCCAGACGTTCTCCTCGATACGGTACGCCTGCCTGCCGCTGAAAACGTAGATCAGGAGACCGAGGATCACGCCCACGACGATGAGGGCGGTCGCCGCGCCGGGGCTCCAGAAGCCGTCGGTCGGTATCGTCACGATGTTGCCCGAAACGACGTGCGCCGCCGCGCCCCCCGTC
Source organism: Candidatus Krumholzibacteriota bacterium (assembly GCA_041309505.1). Lineage (GTDB taxonomy): Bacteria > Krumholzibacteriota > Krumholzibacteriia > Krumholzibacteriales > Krumholzibacteriaceae > SSS58A. The sequence goes on along the minus strand of JBFYZM010000122.1, from coordinate 12,941 downwards.
ACGACCGGAATGATGAACTTCTCCAGCGGATAAGCCGCGAATATACCGAAGAGTACGCAGAGGATCGCGAGGAACACCATCGGAAGCTGCATCGAGACGTCAACCTCTTTCACCCGTTCGAGGCGAGCGGGGCGCCGCCCGAGGAACACGGAATGCAGCACCTTCACGAAAGAAGCGAGCGTCAGGGCGCTTCCGAATATCGCGACGATGAGGAATATAACGTGCCGGCTCTCGAGCATTCCCTGGTAGATGAGCCACTTCGACGCAAATCCGTTGAGCGGCGGAACGCCGGAGATCGAGAGGGCGGCGATGGTCATCGAAACGAAGGTCACCGGCATGAGACGCGCGAGCCCCCCGAGATCCTCGAGCTCGGTCGTGCCCGCGCGCTTCTCGATCGCGCCGGCGCCGAAGAAGAGCGCGCTCTTGTAGATCGCGTTGTTGATCATGTGAAAGAGCCCCCCCACGATCGCGATCGGGATGCCGCTCCCGACGCCGAGCACCATATAGCCGACCTGGCTCACCGCGTGGAACGAGAGGAGCTTCTTGAGATTGTGCTGCACGAGGGCCATGAGAACCGCAAACATGATCGTCACGGCGCCGACGATCATCATGAGCATCGAAAGCGACGAGCCGGGCTGAATGGAAAAAATGTCCATCGAGACGCGGGCGAGAAGGTAGATGCCGAGCAGCTTGTCGAGCGCGGCCGGCAGGAACGCCATGACCGACGCCGGAGTCGAGATCGCGATCGCGGGCACCCACGAATGGAAGGGCATCGCGCCGGCCTTCGTGATCGCGCCGACGAAGAGGAGCACGAACGAGATGACGCCGAGCGGCGTGGTCGTCGGGATCGAGAGCTCGGAGATCGTGAGCGTCCCCGCCTGCACCCAGATCATGACGATGCCGAGCAGCATCGCCGCGTCGCTGAGGCCCAGAATCGCAAACGCCTTTGCGGCCGATTTCTCGTGATCCTTGTCCCCCATATTCACCAGGAAGAAGAGGATCGCGGTGAGCGCCTCCCAGAAGATGAGAAGAATGAGGAGGTTGTCGGCGAGCACCGCGCCGGCGGAGGCGGCCAGCGTCCACAGGATAAAGGAATAGTAGACGCTCGATTTGTCCTTGCCCCAGAGATACCCGAGCGAATAGACGATCGTGAGGACCGCGAATATCGCGATGAACAGGAGCACGAACGCGCTGAAGTTGTAGAGCCGCAGGGCGAACTGGAAGGGCATCGATCCGGCGAGGTTGAACATGGTGACGGAATAGAAGACGTCCCCCGCGCCGAAGAGGGCGATCGCGCGGAGCAGCACGTACACCGCCGCGGCGAGCGCCACGATACCGGCCACGATCTTCCCCTTGCGCGGGATGAAGATAGGGATGATCCCCGCAACCGCCGGGATTACTATTGGATATAACAATTCGTGCATATGCGACTCCGGTTCGGCAGTCTACCCGTTCCCGCGATCCGCGGCAATTCTTTTCCTGATCTCTTCCGTCTTCTCGTGGCTCAGGCGCACGAGGTCGGCTTCGGTGAGCGTGCGCCGGCTGCCGTCCCGCAGGTCGACGACTCCCATGCGCTCCGTGCACGAGTAGCACGGATCGACCGCCGCCGTGATGAGGCCGGCGTCGGCCACGGTGTTCCCGAGAACGCTCAGCTCGTTCGTCAGAATGTTGTTGAAGCTCGGCGCCCGCACCTTGTGCCTCATCGGCATGTTCCCGCCGTTCGAACGCACGTAGTGTAGAACCTCGCCTCGCGGCGCCTCGTACACGCCGAGTCCCTCGCCCGGCGGCACCTCGTGGATCTCGGCGCAGATGTCCCCCGGCTTCGTGTCCTCGAGCAGCTTGAGGCACTGACGTATGATCTTGATCGATTCGAAATTCTCGAGCTGCCGGACGACCGCCTTGTCGAAGACGTCGCCGTGCTCGCAGAGAATCACGTCGAATTTCACCTTGTCGTAGGCGTCCATCGGATGATCCCGCCGGGCGTCGATGTCGTAGCCGGCCGAGCGGGCCGTGGGTCCGAGCGCCCCGTAGAGGCGGCACTGCGCCTTGTTGAAAACGCCGACCCCTTTCGTGCGCGCGTGGATCACCGGATCGTCGACGATCGCCTTCGTGAGCAAGTCGTTGTTCTTCTCGAGATCGCCGAGCATCTTGAGAATGTTCGGAATCTCTTCCTGCGGGATGTCGCGGCGCACGCCGCCAGGCTTCATGACGGCGTAGTGGTTGCGGTTTCCCGTGACCGCCTCGAGCACGTCAAGGACCGGCTCGCGGAAGCGCCACGTCCACATGAAAACGGTGTTGTAGCCGAGGAAATGCCCGGCGAGGCCCGTCCACAGGAGATGGCTGTGGAGCCGCTCGAGCTCGGCGGCGATGCAGCGGATGAACTGCGCGCGGAGCGGCACTTCGACCCCGCACAGGTCCTCGACCGCCTTCACGTAGGCGTATGGATGGGAGCACGAGCAGATGCCGCAGATGCGCTCGACGAGGAACGGCACCTGATCCCACGTCTTGTGCTCGGAGAGGAGCTCGATTCCGCGGTGGCTCCACCCGATCGTTATGTCGATGCCGACCACGCGCTCTCCGTCCACGTGGAGCTCGAAAAACTCGGGCTCCTCGAGTATCGGATGGAACGGGCCGATCGGGATTTTCTTAACCATCGTGCTTCACCTCAGGGATTCTTGCCTTTCGGCGCTCTTCCCGCCGTCTCGTCCGCGCGGGTTTCGCCGTCGTCGCGCTCGCGAACCGTCTCGTGGCTGTCCTTGACCTCGCGCTTCGCGGGATAGAAGTCCGCGGGGCGCGTGTCGGCGCGGAGCACCGGCCGCAGGTCCGGATGGTTCCGGAAATTGACCTCGTACATCTCGAACATCTCCCGCTCGATCCACTTGGCGCCCGGGATAATCGGCGAGATCGAGTTGAGCGTCGGATTGGGCTTTGCGGCGAACGTTTTTATCGTGACGTAGTAATGCTCGCGGTCGAACGGGAAGAAGAACATCACTTCGACGCCGTCGCGGTCGTCGACCGCGGCCCCGGTGTCGAAGCGGGCGTCAAGGTCGTCGAAGAGAAAACGCGCGAGGTCGGTCCAGATCTCGTTCTCCGCGTAGACGTACACGCGCCTCGGGCTCCGCTCCTCGATTTTGACCTTCGCGCCGAATTTCGCCGCTATCCTTTTCTTTACTTCTTCGCGTTCCATAATCGACTTTCCTAGAGCTGGTTCAGGACTTTCACGATTCCCGAGATGATTGTCTCCGGCTTCGGGGGGCAGCCCGGAATATAGGCGTCCACCGGAATGTACTTGTCGATCGGACCGACGATGTTGTACCCGTCGCGGAAGATGCCGCACCTGCAGCCGCACGCGCCGAACGCGACCACCTTGATCGGCCTCGGCGCCGCTTCATAGAGGCGCTTGAGCCGCGGGAGGATGTTCTGCGTGACGGGGCCGCTGATGAGAAGCACGTCGGCGTGCCGGATGCTTCCGACCAGAAGAACGCCGAAGCGCTCGACGTCGAACCGCGGGGTGAGGCAATCGAGAATCTCGATGTCGCAGTTGTTGCACGCTCCCGTGTTCACGTGGAACACCCAGGGCGATTTCTTCAAGGCTTTGAGCGCGAGCGACATTCTCCCGGCCTCCTAGTATCCGACGATCGCGAGAATCATCGCGATCGCGGACAACGCGAACATCGGTCCCCAGAAAAAGCGGACCGCCTGGTCGATTCTGACCCTCGGATTCGTATTCTTGATGAGAACCATGATGACGACGATAGCGACGTACTTGAGGACGGAGGTGAGAATCCGCCATCCGACGAAATTCACGCCTCCCCAGAACAGCGTGATGATGAAGAGCGGGAGCACGAGATACATGATCGCCGTGTTGAGCCGGACGATGGCGAGCGGCCCGCCCGAATACTCGATGTGGGTGCCGCCCGCGATCTCGGTCTCCGCTTCGGCGATGTCGAAGGGGAGGAAGCCGAGCTTCGCCTGCGCGCAGAATATCATGACGATGAAGGCGAGCACGCCCGAGACGCTCCCGAGCATGACGCCGTTGTATTCCTGGTAGATCAATATCTTTTCGAACGAAAAGCTCCCCACCTTCACGATCGACGTGAGGACCGCGATCACGAGCGGAAGCTCGTACCCGAAGAGGAGCTTCATCTCGCGGGCCGAGCCGAGCGCCCCGAGGGGGTTGCCCGACGCGCTTCCGCCGAGGATGAGCGCGAGCGCGGGAATCGTCATGACGTAGAGCACGACGAGCGTGTCGCCGACGAAGGATGTTTCGGGCCGAAGATTGACGAGCCAGAGAATCGTCGACGCCAGGGTCGCCGCCGCGAGGCCGATGACCGGCATGAGGAGGAATCCGGTGTGGCGCGCGCCCGCGGGGACCACGACTTCCTTGCCGAGGAGCTTGAACGTGTCGGCGAAGGGCTGGTACCACGGCGGCCCGACGCGGAGCTGCACGCGCGCGGAGACCTTGCGATCGACCCAGGTCGTGAGCAGTCCCACGACCGCCGAGAAAAGGAACCCGGGGAACACGAGGTACCTCACGAAATAGAGTACGGCTTCCATGACACCTCTTCGCTACCTGTTCAGCATGAAGCGGACGAAATACCGCCCGCCCTCGACCGTGCGCTTGTATTTCTTCTCGATGGCCGCGAGCTCCTCGAACACGAGCGCGCCCGACGTGCACGTCGCGACGCAGCGCGGCTCCTTCCCCTCGGCGAGCCGGTCGACGCAGAGATCGCATTTCGGGGACGTGTGCCACGTCGAATAGGGAAGCATGACGCCGAAGGGACACGACACGATGCACGACTTGCACCCGATGCACAGATTCCGCATGCGGACGATCGTGCCGTTCTCGTCCTTCTTGATCGCCTCCTGCGGGCAGACGTTGAGACAGAGCGGCTCGTCGCAGTGGCGGCAATGGAGCGGCGTCGTCGCCTTTTCCTGGACGCTCCCGTGCTTGAGATGCCCCTGCCCCTGGTGCCCCGCCGCGCACGCCGCCGCGCACGAGCGGCACGAGGTGCAGAGGTTCATATTGATATAGACGCGCTTTTCCATACCGTCACTTCCCGCTCTGCCGGTTCAGCTTGACCGGGACGGGGCCGAGAACGATCTCGCCGCCCTGGTCGAGCTTCCACGGAAACAGCTTGCGCACCGCGGGGAAATGTATCGTCGCTCCGACCGCGTTGGCCGGAAGCTTCTTCGTGATCTCGACCGGGAGCACGATCTCGGCGCCCGCGGTCGAAACCTCCACGTGGTCCCCCTGCTTGAGCTTGAGCTTCCCGGCGATCTCCTCCGGGACGAAGAGCGTCGCGACGGGGCACGTGATCTGGGACCAGTAGAAATTCCTGCTGAAGCTCCCGTCCGCCGCGTGCACCGATTCGCTCCAGGGGATGAGAACCGTTCCCGCGGCGTCGAGCTCCTTCATCGCGGAGGCGTACGCCGCCCATTCCGCGGCCATCCCGTCGGCGGCGGCGGACCGGTCCGTGCGGCGGGCCGGCTTCGCGGGGATCCCGAGCTCCGCGCCCATTTCCTTCGCGAGCATCGAGAGGAATTTCTCCGCGGTCACGGCGCCGGCGATCGGAGGCATGACCTCGTCGCGCACGAGCTCCTCGCCGAACGCGGGAGCGACGGTGCCCTTCTTCTCCATGAGGCTCGCCGCGGGGATGACGACGTTCGCGCGATCGGCCGTCTGGGTCCAGAAGAACTGCGTCGTGGCGGTGAAGCGCTTCTCGCGCATCGCCTTCTCGATCGGCGCGGCCGGATACACGGAGAAGAGATCGAGCCCGCGGGCGATGATCGCCCGCAGCTCCGTGCCCGCGAGCTTCTTGAGGCAATCGCTCGATCCCGCGGCCGCGAGGACCGAGTAGATGCCCCACGTATTCTGCTGAACGAACTGCGGCACGAACTCCCGGTCCCCCGGACAGACGTTCGTGAGCGCTTCGGCGAACGAAAACGCGAGCGCCGGAGATCCGATGCGCCCGAAAATATTCGAAAGGTAGGTCGTCACCTTCGCCGCGCCGAGCATCGAGCCGGCCGCGGCCGCTAACGCGTCCTTCGAGACCCCGCCCGCGCGCTCGATCTCGTCCCAGCCGAGCCCGTCGATCAATTTCTTGAGCTCGCCCGGGAGCGCGGCGCCGGTCTTCTCCGCGGCGGCCTTCAGCATCCCCGCGACGACCGCCGATTCCCCGCCCGGCTTGCACCGGAGGTGCCTGTTGGCGAACCACGCCGTGCGGTTCGTCTCGGGGCTCACGACGATGACCTCGCTCCCGCGCGTGCCGTACTTGCCCGGCAGCACGCTCTTCGCCGTGCACGGATGCTCCGAGAATGAATCGCCGATGATGAGGCTCACGACGCGCTCCCCCGGCGGCTTCGCGCCGGCGGGTTTGATCTTCGAGAAGTCGCGGCCGAGGTACGCGCGGAACAGCGGGGCGTCGTCGGGGGCGAAGAGCGCGATGTTGCCCGTGCCGAGCACGTCGCGCGCGAACGCCACCGCCATGCCCGCCTCCTCGATCGTGAGGTTCTCGCCGAGGAGAACGCCGATGGAGTCTTTGCCGAACTCCTTTTTCACGTCGGCGAGGGCTTGCGCCGTTTCGCGCACCGCGGTCGCGATCGTCGACCGCTCGCCGAGGATAAAGGGATAATTGACGCGCCGCGGATGCGTGAGAAATTCGGCCACGGCGTTGCCGCGCGCGCAGACGCTCCCGCCGAACTTCGAGCCCGCGCTCATGTCCCAGTCGACGGAGAGGAGCGATTCGCCCGTGAAAACGGGACGGCGCTCGCCGCCGCGCAGGATGAGCGGGCACGCGAGCGAGCAGAACGAGCAATTCGCCTTGAGTTCTTTCATGGCCTCACGGTCGCGGGGCCGCGCCCCGCGCGGTTATCACCCGAACACGTTCGGGACGTTCTTTATCTTGTCGTAGCACATGTCGGGGCCGTCCACGCACAGGTAGTAATGCCCCACGTTGCACCTGCCGCATTTGCCCATGCCGCACGACATCTTGCGGTTCATGGAGAGATATATCTGCGGCGGCTTGTAGCCGACCTCGAGCAATTTCAGCGTGACGAACTTGAGCATGATCTCGGGGCCGCACGACACGGCGATCGAGTTCTCGAGGTCGATGTCGAGGCCGTCGAGGAGCGTCGTCACGAGCCCGACCTTCCCCGTCCAGTTGGGCGCCGGCACGTCGATCGTGACGGTGAAGTCGACGTTCGGCGCGGCCTTCGCCCACGCGTCGTGCTGGCGCTTGAAGCAGAGCTCGTCCGGCGTGCGCGCGCCGCACTTGATCGATACGCGTTTGTATTTCTTCGGATTCGCGAGCAGCGCGTAGATGAGGGAGCGGAGCGGGGCGAGCCCCACGCCGCCGCCGACGACGAGGACTTCCTTGCCCTCCATCTTATCCATCGGATAGCCCTTGCCGAACGGTCCGCGCAGCCCCACCTCGGCGCCCGGCTTGAGCGCGTGGAGGAGGTCGGTGACCTTGCCGGTGCGCAGGATCGATATTTCCATTTTCTCGGTGACGGCGGGATCGGAGCTCGGCGTGAACGGCGCTTCGCCGCAGCCGGGCACCGTGAGCTGCATGAACTGGCCGGCCTTGAACTTGATCGGCCGCGAAGGCGCGAGGACGAACGTCTTGATCGTCGGCGTTTCGACGATGACGTCCTCGACGAGCGTTTCTATGGGATAATACGGGTTCTTCATTCCATCCTACGCTTTCTTCGCGCCCCCCGCTTTTTCCTTGATCCGCTTCAACGCTTCGCGCATGTCGATGCTCGCCGAGCACGTGTCGACGCAGCGCCCGCAGCCCGTGCAGTAGATCGCCCCGTGGCTCAGGGGCAGATAATCGTACTTGTGATAGAGCCGGTGCTTGACCCTGTCGGAGAGGCGCGGCCGCGGATTGAGCATTCCCGCCATGCGCGCGTAGCCGGTGACCTGGCAGGAATCCCATGCGGATATTCTCTGGAAATGCGAGCCGTCCGCCTTCTGGTCGTACAGGAGGAAGCAGTAGCACGTCGGGCAGATGTTCGTGCAGGCGCCGCACTCCACGCAGCGCGCCGCGATATCGTCCCAGATCTCGTCGCTCAGCGTCGCGCGCATGGCCTCTTCGAGCCCCGCGGCCTTCGGGAACGCCTTGTTCTTGGCCTCGAGGTCCTTCACGACCTTCGCGCGCGTCTCGTCGCGCATCTTGATCTGCGTGTCGCGCGCTTCGGCGAAGAGGTCCTTGCTCTCCCGGATGAGCTTCTCGCCGCGCTCGCTGAGCGCCTCGGCGAGATAGCCCCCCTGGATCTTCGACACGGCGACGTCGCAGCCCTTTTCCGGCCACGGCTTCGCGCCGAGCAGGTTGCAGAAACAGCTTTCGCCGCATTCGCTGCAATCGGCGCCGACGACGAGCATCTTGTCTCTTCTGATCTTGTAGAACGGATCGGTGAATTCGCCTTCGACCTGCACCTTGTCGACGAGCGCGAGCGCGGCGAGGTCGCAGCCCCTCGCGCCGGCGACGACGACCTGCGGGAAGACCTTCTCGTCACCCATGTCGTCACCTTCGGTCGAAGGATACTCGGCGACGGGGTAACGGAGCAGCTGCGCAAACGCCTTGAGCGGCTCGACCGTCCGGTATCCGTCGAGGCACAGATTGTCGGGAAGCGGGAACAGCTCGATCCGCTCGAGGTGCAGCTTTCCGGTTTCGGCCTCGCGCACGGGCACGAAGAGCTCTCCTCCGGAAGAGATTTTCTTCAGGAACCGCTCGAAGTTGGTGGCATCTATAAAGTGCATAGGTTCGTGCTGATGATAAAAGCGACCACTGAAGCGTTACCGGCCCTGCTCCCCGATTCGATATCGCCCTCAGTGGCCTACGCAATAGAGATAAACAAGGTGTAATTATTCACGAACGCGCTCCGGTGTCAAGCTCATTTTTAAATTCGGCTTTTGAATTCGCCTGAAACGGCTCTCTGCGTCGCGGCGCGTTTCACTTCTCGCCGAGAAGCTGCAGAACGGCCTCCCGGAGCTTGTCCCCGCGCACGTTCTTGAAACGAATGATCCCCTTCTTGTCGACGAGAAAGGTCGCCGGGATGGAATTGACGGCGTAGAGCTGCGCATACTCGCTCATCCAGTACTTGCCGTCGTAGAGCTGGGGCCATTCCATCTTCGGGTTGTCCTTCAGATAGCCCTGGAATTTTCCCCGCTCGTTGTCGAGGGAAACACCGACGATCTCGAAGCCTTTCTTGTGCAATTCCTCATAGGTCTTTATGACGTTGGGCATCTCCATCCGGCACGGATTGCACCACGCGGCCCAGAAATCGACGAGGACGACCTTGCCCTTGTAATCCTGCGGGAAACGGATCTTCCGCCCCTGGTACGACGTTGCCGCGAGGGGAATCGCGGGCGCGCCGACCTTGACTTTTCGCAGCGCCCCGACCCTCGCGAGCTCCGCCTCGGCGCCGGAGGCCGCCCGCGAGCCGGCGGCGCCCTCGACCTTCATCGCCAGCTTGAAGCTCCGCTCCGCTTCGTCGTATCGCTCGAGCGCCATATAGCACGAGCCCATGACGAACCTCACCTGGGCGATCACCTCGGGCCCCCCCTTGTCGCCGGGCCTTGTGAGGTAATCGCCGAAGTGGCGAAGCGCGTTATCGTAGGCGCCGATCGACGCATAGATCCGCCCGAGCGTGTAGTGGGCCTGCGCGGCTTCCGAGGACTTCGGGTATTTCTTGAGAAAGTCGAGCATCGTCTTCTCGGCGAAGTCGACGTATTCGTAGGGGCTCATCGTCTGCGATTTGGCCTTGAGGTCGTCGTTGATCCTCTTGAGCGCCTGCGCCGCGTCGGTCTGGGCGAAGGCGTTCGCCGCCCCGAGAACGACGAGCACGACGAAGGCGATTGCGATCCGGGTCCGGCGGAACGTCATTGCTGCCCCCTGCAAACACGAAGGCGCACCCCGGGGACGGGACGCGCCTTCGCGCGCGATTCGGTCGAAGGACTATTTCTTGCCCTGAGGAACTCCCGCGGCCGCTTCGCCGACGCGGATGCTGCCCACGACGTCGACGACGAGCTCCGGGCTCTTCTTGCTGTTCGTATAGATCCTGATGGACCCGGCGTACTGCCCGAGCCTGCTCGAGGGCCGGATCCACACCGTCCCGCGGAACTGCTTGCCCGGTTGAAGCTCCTGGATCCTCACCGTCATGTCGTCCCTGTTCGGCACCGCCCTGAGAATCTTGAGTGAATCGCCGCGGGCGGCGACGACGGTGAAAGTCTTGTCGAACGCCTTCGTCGCGCCGGCCGGAATGACCATCTCCCCGTAATAGAGCCGTTCCGGAATGACCTCCACTTCCTTCTGGACGATGAGCGACATCGAAACGCTCTTTTCCTTGATCTTCGGGAAGTCGGTCGTCAGGATGATGTTCGCCACGAGACTCTGGGGCTCGAGGGTTTTCTTCTTCAAGAGCTTGAGGCGGTACTTCTTGCCTTTCTCGATCGTCTCGACCTTGAACCCGATCTTTTCCGTGAGCCCCTTCGACCCTACGTCATCGGCCCACCGGGCGCCCGTGATGTTGATCGGATTCGGAAGCAGGTTCGTCACGACGACCTCGAAATTGAACTTGTCGTCGACGAATCCGGTCCACCGCATCTCGCGCGAGAGCTCGAACGCCTTTTTGATCGTTCCCGTCACGTTGAGGACGAACTGCGCGTTATCGGGGTCGTTCGTCTTGACCGTGAAGCTCTTCTCGAAAAAGCCCGGAAACAGCTTCTTGCCGTCGATCTTGATGCTTATCTTGCCCTCCTGCCCGGGAGGGATGACCTTGTCGTAGCCGGCCACGGCACAGCCTCAACCAGGCCTCACGTTCAGGATCTGGGCTTCCACTTCACCGGCGTTCTTGAGCTTGTACGTATAAATGTAGTCCTGGCCCTCGAGCACCTCCCCGAGCGGGATCGTCTTGGCTCCGATGACGAGCCTGGGGACCTTCCCGGCCGGCTTGGCCTTGGGGGCCGCGGCCGCGGCGCCGACGAGCCCCGCGACGAAGATGAGCACGAGAACCGCGGCGAACATTCTGGTCCGAATCTTCATGCGCTGTCCTCCGATGTCAGAGACTTCCGGACAAGGCTACTTCTTGCCCTCGGAGCCCGTCCCGACGCGCACGCTGCCGACGACGTCGAGAACGACCTCGCGATACTTCGGATAATTCGTCTGGATCTTGATGGTGCCTTCGAACCGATCGATCTTGCTCGTCGGACGGACGAGCACCGTGCCCCGGAACGACTTGCCCGGTATAAGCTCTTGAATCTTCACCGTCATGTCGTTTCTGCTCGATACGGCCTTGACGATCTTGAGCGAATCGCCGCGCGCCGCGATGATGTCGAAGCTCCGCTCGAACCCTTTCGTCGCGCCGGGCGGTATGAGCATCTCTCCGTAATAAATCTTCTGCGGATGAAGCTCGACGTCGTTCATGATCGTGAGCGCCACCGGAACGATCGTTTCCTTGAGCTTCGGGCTATCGGTCGTGAGAACGATATCCGATACGACGGTCCCGGGCGCGAGCTCGGCTTTCTTCCACACCGTGAGACGGTATTTCTTGCCCCGTGCGATCGGGTCCAGCTTGACGCCGATCCTCTCGGGGAGCCCCTTCGCCGCGGCGGCGTCGTCCCATCGGGCGCTCAGGATATTCATCGGAGAGGAGAGCACCACCGTGATGTAGCTCTCGATCTTGAGCGTTTCGTCGGTGAAGCCGGCCCAGCGCATCTCGCGCGAGAACTCCAGCGCTTTCGCGACGAAACCCTTGACGGAGAGGTTGAACTGCTCGTTCGCGGGGTCGTTCGTCTTGACAAGGAAGCCCTTGTCGAACGCTCCGGCGCCGATCTTCTTTCCGTCGATCTTTATATGGACCTTGCCCTGCTGCCCCGGCGCGATAACCTTGTCGTATTCGGCGACCGAACACCCGCAGCTCGGTTTCACGCGGAGAATCTGGAGCTCGGCGCTGCCGACGTTCTTGATAAAGAACGTGTGCTCGACGTTCTGCATTTCGAGAATCTCGCCGACCTCGACCGTGGTCTGTTCGACGACGGCTTTGGGAGCCTTCGCCGCGGGCTTGCCCTGGGCCGCCGCGACGCCGTACAGGCCGGCCGAGAGAAGGAGCACGAGCCCCGCCGCGATAATCATCCTCTGAATCTTCATGCGCTGCCCTCCAGCCCTTGCTATGTTTCGAAGGGGCGACAAACAAGTACATAATTATAACCCAAAGGGCCCCATGGTTCCATATTAAAATCGTTATCGGCCACATTGGCGTCTTGCGCCGGGGATTTCTTTGGATTATGCTTTACATCGCCATGACGGAAAGCAAGAACGGCGGCAAAGAGATATACATGGACCACATCGCGGCGGCGCCGGTGAGGCGGGAGGCCGCGGAGGCCATGGCGGCGCTGCTCCTGGACGGCTTCGGAAACCCCCAGAGCGTCCACGGGCGCGGCCAGGCGGCCGCGGAGGTCCTCGGCCGGGCGCGCGAGCAGGTGGCCGCCCTCGTCGGCGCGGAGGCGTGGGACGTGATCTTCACGGCGACCGGCTCGGAGGCCAATAACCTGGCCCTCAAAGGGATAGCCCCCGCCCGGAAGAAAAAATCCAACCGCATAATAATCTCGGCAATCGAGCACCATTCCATAATGAATCCGGCCAAAACGCTCGCGAAGGACGGCTACGAGCTCGTGCTCCTGCCGGTCGACAGCCACGGCCTCGTGTCGCCCGCAAGCCTCGATGCGGAGCTCGCGAAGGGCGCGGCGATCGTGTCTATCATGCACGCCAACACGGAGATAGGAACGATCGAGCCCGTCGCCGAGCTCGCCGCGATATGCAGAAAAGCGGACGTTCCGATGCATTCGGACGCCTGGGGCACGGCGGGGGTCGTTCCCGTCGATATGGCGACGCTGGGCGTGAGCGCCCTCTCGATCGCAGCCCAGAACTTCGGCGGCC
>JBFYZM010000121.1:0-2859 GCA_041309505.1 Candidatus Krumholzibacteriota bacterium | reverse complement strand
GCATGGTTCCCGCTCGGAAAGGCGGCAGCGAGGGCGAAGCTCAGGCGTATCGTTCCTCTTGTGCGGCGGGCCGTACGAGGGGAGCGGGCTCCATCCGTGACCGAAATCGCGCAACGGAGCCGCTCGCCGTTCAAGGTGCTCGTCTCGACGGTCATCAGCGCTCGAACGAAGGACGAAGTGACGGGGGAGGCGGCACGCCGGCTCTTCGCGCACGCCTCGACGCCGCGGACGCTCCAGGCTCTTTCCGCGAAACGCATAGAGGAGCTGATCTACCCCGCGGGATTCTATCGCACGAAGGCCAGGGCGATCCGCGCCCTGTCGGCGCAGATCGTAAGCGAGTTCGGCGGCCGCGTCCCCGATACGATGGAGGGGCTTCTCGCGCTTCCCGGCGTTGGGAGAAAGACGGCGAATCTCGTTCTCACGCTCGGTTTCGGTCTTCCGGGGATCTGCGTCGACACGCACGTGCACCGGGTCGCGAACCGGCTCGGGATCATCAGAACGAAAGCGCCCGCCGAGACGGAAGCCTGCCTCCGCGCGACGCTTCCGAAGGGGCATTGGCTCGAGATAAACGATCTTCTGGTCACGTTCGGCAAATCGATCTGCGCGCCGGTATCGCCGCGATGCTCGATCTGCCCGGTCGCGCGCTCGTGCGCGCGCGCCGGAGTGGTTCGGTCGCGCTGAATACGAGGTTCGCGGCCGCGATGCATGCGGCGGAGGATTGCAGGAGGAGGTCATCGATGCGTCGTCTCTGTCTGTTCGTGATGGCTCTGGTTATGGGCGCCCAAGCGGCCGCGGCGGCGAGCCCGTCGGCCGATCCCGACTTCGATCGATTCTTCACCGCGAAGGCGCTCAGGATCGATCTCTATCATACGGGCGACGCGAAGGGAGAGACGTACAGCCTCGACGAGATACGGATCGAACCGTACTGGGCGGGGAACCCGCGCAGCCTCCTCGATACGCTCAACCTGGGAAGCTGCATCCTCCGCGTGTTCGACGTCAAGACGAATGCGATGATCCATTCTCGGGGCTTTTCGACTCTCTTCGATGAATGGAAGACGACCGACGAGGCGATCGCCGGATTCCCCCGGACGATTCACGAATCGCTGATCATTCCGCTGCCGAAGGCGCCCGTGCAAGTGAGGATCGACACGAGGGACCGGAAGAACGTCTTCAGAACCGTTTATGACCTCGTCGTCGATCCCGCTGATTACCACATCGGCACGGAACGGCGCTTCGCCGGCCTTCGCGTGAAGCAGCTTCTCGACGGCGGTCCTTCCCCGAACAATGTCGATATCGTCGTTCTCGGCGACGGCTACGACCGGGACGAGATGCACAAGCTCCACGGAGACGCGGAACGGCTTCTCGGCGCGCTCTTCGATACCGAGCCGTTCAAAAGCAGGAAGCGTGATTTCAACGTGCGCCTCGTCGAGACGGCGTCGGCCGAATCGGGAGTCGACGAGCCGCGCGAGGGCAAATACCGCAACTCGATTCTCGACCTCTCGTACAACACGTTCGACATCGCCCGGTACATGCTGACCTTCTCGAACAAGGTCATGCGCGACATCGTCGGAAACGTCCCCTGCGACGCCGTCATCATGATCGCGAACTCGAAGCGGTACGGCGGAGGGGGCATTTTCAATCTCTATTCCAACGGCTGCTCGAACAACGAGTATGACGCCTACATCTTCGTTCACGAGTTCGGCCACTCGTTCGCCGGGCTCGGCGACGAGTACTACAGCTCGCAGGTCGCATACAACGATCTCTACCCGAAGGGCATGGAGCCGTGGGAGCCGAACATCACGGCGCTCCTCGATACGGCGAATGTAAAATGGGGAGATCTCGTTCTCGAGGGGACGCCGGTCCCGACGCCCGACGACTCTCTGCATAACGGCGTCGTGGGAGCCTTCGAAGGGGCGGGGTATTCGGCGAAGGGGCTCTACCGGCCGTGCCGCGACTGCATCATGTTCTCCAAGAAGGTCGGGCCGTTCTGCCCGGTATGCAGGCGGGCGATCGAGCGCTTGATAGACTATTATACGAAGTGAGCGCCGGGAACGCCCCGGGCGCGCTCATGAGCGCGCCCTTTCGCGCGAATGCAAGCTCTCGGCGCGCAGGCCCGAACGGTCAGGGCCCCACGTTCATGAGGCGATCGCCTCTCAGGAAGTCGTCCGTGTTGTAGTCTTCGGTGAACTGGAGCTGCAGGTACTCGGCGTCGAGGATCGAGAGGTGGCTCCGCTCCATGCTCGCGAGGTACTCGAGCATCGACCGGCTGCTCTGGTCGTGCGTCTTCTTCGCGAGCCCCGTGTAAAAGCCGTCGGCTTTCTTCTCCGCCTCCATCGCCGCGACGAAAAGCTCCTTGAGCGTCGCTTCGGCCGGAAGGATATCGTCGATGCTCGGGACGAGAGTCTTCGTCGGCATGCTCAGATCCACGCCGGGGAACTTCTTCCGGTAGGCCTCCGTGAGGATCCGCTCGTGATTCATCTCCTGCGACGCGAGAAAGTCCATTTTCACCTTGAGGTCGGGGTTCTTCGCTTTTTCCTTCATCCGGTGGTAGAGCTTTATCGCTTCGATTTCGGACTTTATCGCGATGCTGAGGACTTCGAGCGTCGTGAGGTCGCGTTCACGTGCCATGACAGCTTCCTTTCATGCCGGCTCACTTTTCACTTTACTTGCTTCGAGGGCAAAATTACCTTGATAGAGACAAGCGATAAGGATTCTTATTGATAATAGGATATCGCGCCTCCGCGTGTCAAGGATTGAAGCCAGGGAGGTTCATCGAAATGGATGCCACGAACAAGCTCGAGGCTCTCAAGCTCGCGCTCTCGAACGAGGAGAAGGAGCGGGATTTCTATCTGGCGCATG
>JBFYZM010000120.1:0-4205 GCA_041309505.1 Candidatus Krumholzibacteriota bacterium | reverse complement strand
GACGATCAAGGCCGTGCTCCTGAAGTAGCCGCTCGACGGAAAACCCTAACTAATTGCCTTTCGCCCAGATAACCTTCGATTGACTAATTATTCCAACTGTGATATAATAGCGCATTAAACCATGATCGCCATCATGGTAGGGGAAGAGCGATTCAACAAGTGGTCCTGAACCGGAGGAGGAACGCATCCATGCATCGTCGGCTATCGCATTTCGCAGCGGCTCTCGTCGTTGCATTCGGTCTCGTCATCGGCTTCGCCCCCGTCGCCCATGCCGTCACCATCGATAATTTCACGAACGAATTTCCGCCCAATCCCGACCTTCCCAGCGTTCTGTGGCCGATCATCTTCGTCGGGTCGATGTGCGACGGAAACTCCTGCCCTCCCGGCAACATGGTGAGCAACCTCGTCTCCGACGACGCCTATCAGACAGGGGCCTCCGGCGTCCTCGGCGGCGAGCGCTACGCCCTCATCACCTACGTCGTGGGCACCGCGAACTCGGGCATCTACGGCCTCGGCAACATGCTCACCTTCA
Source organism: Candidatus Krumholzibacteriota bacterium (assembly GCA_041309505.1). Taxonomy (GTDB): domain Bacteria; phylum Krumholzibacteriota; class Krumholzibacteriia; order Krumholzibacteriales; family Krumholzibacteriaceae; genus SSS58A. Next base: position 3,673 of record JBFYZM010000120.1, on the reverse strand, counting down.
ACCACAATGCGGGAGCCTCCGCGAAGCTCACGCTCACCTACGGCCTGAACAGCGACATGAACGCCGATCTCACCGCCATGGCGGCGACCCAGCTGCAGGTGAACGTCGTCGCCGGCGACATGTACGCGGGCCCGCGCCCCGTGCCCTGCACGATCACCGTCACGAGCGGCCGCGGGACGGCGAATGAGCATACGGCGAGCGCGACGCAGAGCCTCGTTCTCGAGGGCGTCTACGCGTATCCGTTCGCCTCGTTCGTTGGCGTGGATTTCACCGATGTCGACGCCATCACGTATCACTTCGACGCCTCGCTCGTGACGTCGGTCGACTTCGGCATCGGGCCGCTCACGACGGACGAGCATGAGGTCGGCGTGGAGTCGACGACCTGGGGCGGGATCAAGAGCCTGTTCTAGACCGGCCGCCGGAATCGACGCATTCGAAACCTCAAGCGGGGGAGGGCCTAGACAACCTCCCCCGCTTTCTGCTATTATGCCACCGTCAATCGACCCATACGAAAGGGGGACCTATGAAAGGCAACGCCAAGGTCATCGCGAAGCTGAACGGCCTCCTCGCCGAGGAGCTCACCGCGATCAACCAGTACATGGTGCACTCCGAGATGTGCGACGACTGGGGCTACAAGAAGCTCCACGAGGTGAGCGAGAAGCGCGCCATCGACGAGATGAAGCACGCCGAGAAGCTCATCGGCCGCATCCTCTTCCTCGAGGGGCGCCCGACGGTGAGCAAGCTCAACAAGATCACGATCGGCCCCGACGTCACGGGCCAAGTCAAATTCGATCACGCCTCCGAGGCGGTCGCCATCAAGTCGTACAACGTCGGGATCAAGATCGCGGCCGACGCGGGCGACAACGGCACGCGCGACCTCCTCACCGACATCCTCAAGGACGAAGAGGCGCACATCGACGTTCTCGAATCCCAGCTCGACCAGATCAAGCAGATGGGCATCGGGAATTATCTGACCGAGCAGCTCTGAGCGGCGCCTGAAGCCCGCTGGCGGCCATTGGCGCCGAACGGAGAATGGCAAAATGAAGAGCAGGCCCCGCGGCCTGCTCTTCTCGCGTGCGACGGCGATGCGGAATGTCGATGCGGGGCTTGTCCGCCCGGTTCAGCCCGCTACGGGCAGACGACGTCGCGCTGCCGGACGTCCCAGCAGCCCTTGGCCCCGCCGTTGTAATCGGGCCACTCGATGCTGCCCGAGCCCTCCCGGTTCCAGACGATCGTGCCGGTGCCGCCGTTCGCGGCGTCGTAGAACTCTATCGAGGCCGATTGGAGCGTCTCGTCGAAGACGAGCGTGCTTCCCTCTTCGGGCGCGCCGGGCTTGTTCGCGAGGAGCGCGAGCCGCCGGTCGACCAAGCTGAGATTCTCCCAATCGATCCGGATGCAGGTCACGCCCGCCGTCGGGTCCGCGCCGGCGGCGAGGGCCGTTGCGGCCGCCGGTTCCCCGGCCGGCTCGTAGAACTGCCAGTACCCCGACTGCCCGTCGAGCTGCACCTGGCCGTCGAACCAGACGAAATGGTCGAGCGGCGTCGCCGGATCGGTGCTCGACACCTCCATGCTCCAGGCCGTGTACGATGCCTCCTGCTTTCCCCTGAGAAAGATGCTGTACTCGACGGAGCCGTCGCCGACGTAGATGTAGGTCCAGAGCCAGGAGCCGTCCTGCTGGTACTGGGGCACCGAATGGATCGCCGTCGCGAAGGCCGCCGCCGGCTGGGCGATCGCCGAGTAGACGACGACGTCGAGGAAGAGAACGCGCACGGCGGCGTTGAAGAAATTGAGCTTCGTGTAGCCGGCCGCCGCGAGCGAGGGCCCGGTGAGCTTTCCGAGCAGCACCGATTGCTCGTCGATCTGCGCCGATTCGAAGATCGACGCGTCCACGTGCATCGTGCCGACCGAGGGCAGGCTCGGCGGCTCCGGTCCGGCGGGCGCGGCCACCTTGGCGCCGTCCGAGCATCCCAGGAGGGCGAACGCGGCGAGCATCGCCGCGACGCCGATGAGCACGAGATTCTTCCGCATGACGCTACCTCTTTCCGTTAGAAGCCTCTTGTCCATGGCACCATTTAGAACGAATAGCCGAACGTCAGGCCGAGCGTGGTCAGCCCGCCGTTCTCGTCGACGCTCGACTCGTAGCTGAGCTCGCCGAGCGACAGCGTCGCCTCGTCGTATTGGATCATGTTGTAGGCGAAATCGACGCCGAACGAGAAATGCGGGGAGAGGAAATAGCGGAAGCCTCCGCCGAACGCGACTCCTCCCCCGTCCATCCGGATGCTCGCCGAGCCGCTTTCGAGCTCGACCGCGTAGCCGCCGAAGCCTCCCTTGATGTACGGGCGGAAGGCGCTCTCCGGCATGAACCGGTAGTATCCGAAGATCTGGATCGATTGCATCCGGGCCTCGATCGCCGGATCGGACGTATCGTGGTTCGAGCCGCCCGCGACGATCTCGAGCATGAAGACCGGATTGAACCGGTAGCCGAAATCGAGCTGAACGCCGCCGCCGTCGTCCTCGATGTAGAACGCGTCGGATTGCTCGTCGGCATGGAGCGACGCGCCGACGAATTTCAGGCCGAGGGAGAATCCCTTCTCGTCCTCGACGGCCTCCGCCCGCGCGGCGCCCGGGGCGAGCGACATGCAGAGCGCGAATGCCGCGAGCGCGATCGCGACTCGTCGCGCCGCCGCGTTTCGTTTCCCCGCTGCGTTTCGTTTCGCCGCCGCCGTCTTCGTTGAACTACCTCGATTCATTTCCTTCTTCCTTTCGTTTCCATGTCGTCCCTGCCCCCTGCTATTTCAAGAACGGTGCCAGCTTTCTCGCGGGATCGCGCGCGGGAGCCAACGCCTCTATCTCTTCATTAATCAAATGGTTAATTGGATCTTTCGACGGCCGGCGGCGTTTCTTGAGCCCTTGGATGAGTGTGCCCCCCGCTCACGGTGCGTGCCGTTCCTTCACTCTTTCTTCGCGAGCCCGTACTGCTTGATCTTCTTGTGGAGGTTGGTTCTCTCGAGGCCGAGCTCGTCGGCCGCCTTCGTTATATTCCAGTCGTTGCGCTCGAGCGCCTGGAGAATGAGCGTCTCCTCGAACCTCTTCTTGGCTTCCTGGATGGTGAGGTCCCCGAGGTCGACAGCGGCGCTCGCCGAGCCGGGCGAAGCGTCGGGCGCCGCGGCAGCGGGCGCGGGCGTGCCGCCGGGCGCTTTTCCCGCCCGCAGCTCCGGTCCCACGTCCTCGAGGCGGATCGTCCGCCCCGGCGACATGATGATCATGCGCTCCACCTGGTTGCGGAGCTCGCGGACGTTCCCCGGCCACGGATACCGCCCGAGGAGCTCCATGACGCGGGGCTCGAACGTTTTCTGCGGCAGATCGTTCTCGGCGCAGTACGCCTTGAGGAACGCGCCGGCGAGAAGCTCCACGTCCTCGGGATGCGAGCGCAGCGGCGGCGAGACGATCGGAACGACGTTGAGCCGGTAGTAGAGATCCTCGCGGAACCTCCCCGCCGATACCTCCTGCTCGAGATCCTTGTTCGTGGCGGCGATGACGCGCACGTCGACCTTGACCGTTCTGTTGTCGCCGACCTTCTCGATCTCCCCCTCCTGGAGGGCGCGGAGCACCTTCGTCTGGACGCGGAGGCTCATGTCCCCCACCTCGTCGAGAAAGAGGGTGCCGCCGTTCG